>JAHJSO010000020.1 GCA_018830385.1 Elusimicrobiota bacterium
ACGCCACAGGGCTACCCGCAGATAGCGACAAGAAACATTGACTCACAGATACGGCTGAAGTCCGACTGGACAGCAGTCCTCGGCGGACTGCTCAAAGAAGAAGACAGAAAAATAAAGGTCGGCATACCATTCCTGATGGACATACCTTTACTCGGATATTTATTCAGGTCAACAAAACTTGAAAAGGTCATAACAGAAGTCCAGATATATATCACCCCGCAGATTGTGTCGTCGGAACAGTTCACACCGCCATCTACTCCATTGCCAACTGAACAACCTGCCCCGCCTGATAAGAAATAATCCCGGCTGCACACATTATCATAAACACTCCACTAGAAACAACTCTGAATAAACTTTTTTTATTAATACGGGGCATTGTTGATAAAAAATTATATTTTTTGTAAAATATGAGTTATAGCGGGACCGGTAGCGGGCAAACCGTATGCGGGGCCTGGCTGTAGCGACGGCCAAACGGAGCGACCAACAATGCTTAATCTGATAATCAGGGCGATTTTCGGAACCAGGAATACCCGGACACTAAAAAGAATCCAGCCGCTGGTAGAAATTATCAACGCCCTGGAGCATGATACGGAAAAACTTACCGACGAACAGTTAAAAAACAAAACCGATGAATTCAGGCAACGACTTTCCGGAGGGGAAACCTTGCAGGACCTCCTGCCTGAGGCGTTTGCGGTCGTGCGTGAGGTGTCCAGAAGAACCTTAAAACTCAGGCATTTTGACGAACAACTGATAGGCGCCGTCGTGCTACATGAAGGCAGGATTGCAGAGATGAAAACGGGAGAGGGTAAAACCCTCGCCGCTACAATGCCCGCATACCTCAATGCGCTTACCGGGGAGGGCGTCCACATCGTTACCGTAAACGACTACCTGGCCAAGAGGGACAGGGAGTGGATGGGTCCTGTGTTTGAATTTCTCGGGCTTAAGACCGGTTATGTCCAGCATGACATGAATTTCGCCGAGCGGCAGGAAATGTATGCGGGGGACATAACCTATATAACGAACAACGAACTCGGTTTTGATTACCTGCGCGACAACATGGTCGTCAGGAAAGAAGACAGGGTCGTCCGAAAACTCAGTTATGCCATCGTTGATGAGGTTGATTCAATCCTGATAGACGAGGCAAGGACACCCCTCATTATATCCGGCCCCGCGGAAGCGTCAACTGAAAAATACCACGTCGCAAACCGGGTTGTGCCACACCTGAAAGGCAAATTCATAACGGAGGCGGAAGAGATTGAAGCGAAATACAAGGGCGTTGACCTGTCTGTCGGGTTTGATTACATCGTTGACGAAAAGGCGCACTCAATAACCCTGACCGAACAGGGCGTCTCCAAATGCGAGCGTCTCCTGGGCGTGAAGAACATTTACGACGACGTCCAGTCGGAGTGGGTTCACCACTTAACGCAGGCGCTGCGGGCGCACACGCTCTTCAAAAAGGACGTTGACTATGTGGTAAAGGATGGCGAGGTCATTATCGTGGACGAATTCACGGGACGGCTGATGCCGGGCAGGAGGTGGTCGGACGGGCTCCACCAGGCGGTAGAGGCGAAGGAAAATATGAGGGTCGCCGAAGAAAACCAGACCCTGGCGACAATAACGTTTCAGAATTATTTCAGGATGTATAAAAAACTCGCAGGGATGACCGGGACCGCAGCGACTGAATCAGAGGAGTTCTGGGACATATACAAATTATCCGTGATTGTTATACCGACGCACAAAAATATGATCCGCGCCGACCACCCGGACGTAATTTATCGCAGGGAACCGGAAAAATGGAACGCCATCGTCCAGGACATTGAGGAGTGTTGGAAAAAAGGCCAGCCGGTCCTCGTCGGGACGCGTTCAATAGAAAAAAACGAAAAGCTCTCCGGGATGCTTAGAAAAAGGGGCATACCACACCAGGTCCTGAATGCAAAATACCACGCGCAGGAAGCCCAGATAATAGCGCAGGCGGGCAAAAGGACAACCGTAACAGTCGCCACAAATATGGCCGGCAGAGGCGTTGACATCATACTGGGAGGAAGCCCGCCTGTCCCCCGCCAGCAGGAGGAGGTTATATCCCTCGGGGGGGTCTATATCATCGGCACTGAAAGACATGAAGCGCGGAGAATAGACAATCAGTTGAGGGGCCGTTCAGGAAGGCAGGGAGACCCCGGTGCGTCAAGGTTTTATCTTTCGCTTGAAGACGAACTAATGCGCCTCTTCGGGGGAGAGAGGATGTCGGGGATTATGGAACGTCTTGGTATGAAAGAGGGGGAAAACATTGAACACCCATGGATAACAAAGGCGATAGAGAACGCACAGAGAAAAGTTGAAGCGATGAACTTTGACATAAGAAAACAACTGCTTGAATACGACAACGTAATGAACAAGCAAAGGGAGGCGGTTTACTCCCTGCGCAACGGCACCCTTGAAGGCGAGGACATATC
>JAHJSO010000156.1 GCA_018830385.1 Elusimicrobiota bacterium
CAAAAGTTCAGCGCCATTGAAATAGGCAATATTTCAAGTTCCGGTTCCGGGATGCAGGAAACTCACGTGTTCCAGATAAGGTGTCAGTATAAGACAACATTTTAATAAAATGAAAAAAGAACAACAAAAATACATAATCATAGGCATCGGGTTTGTGGTGTTCCTCTTCATTTATTTTAAATTTCTTGTAGGGCCCGTCAACAGCGGTATATCCGAAAAAAGAAAGAAGATCCGGGAACTCACACAAACAATTGAACAGGTAAAAATAGAAGCGGCGCAGATGGAAGTTTTCAAGACAAAACTCGCAATGCTTGATTCGGAAGTAAAGGACCTCCAGGACCGGCTCCCCAAAAACAAGGACATCCCTGACTTGATACGAAAAATCTCCCGAAACGCCGAGCGGTTCGGGATAAAGATCCAAAATCTGGCCCTGCGGTCAATAGTCACAACGGCATCCCCCGAATACGATGAAATACCGATAACCGTCCAGTACCAGGCGAGTTTTCACACATTAGGGCACTTTATCTCGGATATAGGACAGGAAAAAAGGTTAATGTCAGTGAAGGACGTTGCAATGGCGCAGTCAGGGACGTTGCCTACCCAAAACTTGTCGGGGACGTTCACGCTGACTGCCTATATGATTAAGGGCGGAAAATGAAAATACTTATATTATTATTCATCATTGTTTACGGGCTAACCGGCTGCGGCAGGAAAGAGGATATAAGAAAAGAAGAGACCCAGCCGCGTGCTGCACCTGCCGTCATTACGGGGCTTGAACAAAAGGTGGAAGTCCGTTACAGGTACAAGGGCGACGTCCACCGTGACCCTTTTGTTATGCCTACAGCCAGACAGATGTCAACCTCACTGGAACTCACGGGTGAGGGCAAAATGCCAAACTTCGGCGCATTGGAACTGAAGGGGATATTACGCGATAAACAGAATAAGATAGCCCTTTTATTCTCGCCGATGGGGAGTTATGTTTTAAGGAACAACACTCTATACGATATAAACAGCAGGAAGGTGCCGGGTGTAACCGGTAAAATAGAAGAAAGGTCGGTAATGCTCACGACCGCAGATAAATTTTCAAAAACATATTCGTTGCGGGAGATTAAGTAACTCCGAGTAATTATACCGCTCCGGGCACAATCCGGGCACGAGTTGATTTCAAGATTGTTGAAGCAGATCGCCCGGGGGTCAGTCCGAGAGGGCAAAGTAATCAACCAACTTGTAAGATAATGGCTAACTTGTGGAAAGGACTATGAAAACACTAATTGGTTAACACACGGAGGGAACAAAAATGAACAAAAAATTTCTGTTGATATTAACTGCATTGTTTCTCGTTGCCGCCAGGCCGGTTGTCGCCAAGGCGGAGGCATCGGATTTTTACCTCCTGAAAGGCATAAAACTTGAAAATAACGTTCTCAAAATAACAACCACGGGCAAGGTAAAATACAATATATTCAAAATTACGAACCCTCCCCGTCTTGTGGTGGAATTATTCAACACCGAGCACGACATAAAAGAAAAAGAAACAGCAGTTCAGAGTGAAATAATAAAAAGAATCAGGAGCGCCCAGTTCCAGAATGAACCCACAAAAATCGCAAGGGTCGTCCTTGACCTTGCCAAGACCGTTGATTATAAGTCCTCGCAGGAAGAGACAATAATAATGGTTTCATTGATGGATGCTGCCAAAACTTCGGAGACAAAGACGGCGAAGACAAAAACAGCCGCGACAGACGAAACGGCTGTCGCCTCCGCAGGAACGACGGCAGCCGCACCTGCTGCAACTCCTCCTGTAATCGTTGAGAAACCGAAAGAAACTTCCAAACCAAAAACAACAATTGCAAAGACCGCAAAAAAATCAACCGTCGTCAAAAAACAAACGGCTGCTCCCAAACCGCCAGGCATAGTACTGCCGAAAACGCCCGTTACGCTTGAATACCAGGATGCGGACATCAGGGACGTCCTGCAAGTAATGGCTATAAGGAGCGGCATAAATATTATTTACGGAACGGACGTTACCGGGACACTTACAATTTCACTGAAGAACGTCCCTTTTGACCAGGCATTCAGGACAATATTGTCTCTTAAAGGACTTGCCTCTGTACCAGTAGGCGACAATATATTAAGGGTTATAACACCTGTCGCACTTACTGCTGAAAGACAGCAGGATATCAGTTTCACAAAGGTATATCCGCTCAATTATGCGCTTGCAGGTGAAATCCAATCGCAGATAGCCTCTGCCCTCGGCGCCCAGGGACTGAAACTATCGCTTTCGCCCGAAGTAAAGACCAATGCCCTTGTTGTCACTGCCTCACCTGACGGGCTTAATATGGTGGAAAAACTATTAAAGGAACTGGATGTCAGGCCAAAACAGGTAATGATTGAATCAAGGGTGGTTGATGTCCGGATTGACGACCTTGCAGAATTAGGGGTCAACTGGTCTCTTGACAAGATACAGACAACGGACGGTTCTGGTGTAACGATGATGTCAAGGTCAGGCGCATTGGGTGGTGGGCTGGCTTTAACCATGCCGGGAGAGACAGTTGCAAAAGTGGAGGGTGGTGGTGTTAGTTCAGTAATAAGTGCCCCTACTTCAGGCGGTGTATTCAATTTTGGCTATATAACAAACAGAGATGCATTCCTCGCACGGCTTGGAATGTTAGCCACACAGGGAAAAACAAAGGTCCTTTCAAACCCGAGGGTTAGCACAATAAACAACAAAGAAGCGTCAATACTCGTAGGTGAAAAGATTCCTTATAAGACAACAACCATAGGCACAGGCGGCGTATCCCAGGAGTCCTGGCAGTATCTGGATGCCGGTATCCAACTGACCGTTACTCCAACCATAAGCCCGGACGGCTGGGTTACGCTCAAAGTTAACCCCACCGTAAGCGTCCCTCTCCCAACCGCAGGCGGCGCTGCCCCGACAGTCAGGACGCGCGAAACAAAGGTAACCGTAATGGTCAAGGACGGGGACACAATCGTGATAGGCGGACTGATAAGCGAAACAGACATTAATTCCATTCAGAAAATCCCGTTACTCGGGGATCTGCCGATTTTAGGGCATCTGTTCAAATACACGTCAAGCCAGAAGGGCAGGACCGAACTCCTGATATTTCTAACCCC
>JAHJSO010000157.1 GCA_018830385.1 Elusimicrobiota bacterium
ATGCCGTTTAAGGATAAAAGATATTCCCTGGTAATGTTGCCATACGAGCGGTCGGCTTCCGTCCGGACACGCCTTGCGAAGTTTTTAAGCCGGGATGCCTTCTGCTTAAAAAATCCTGACGGCCTGATTACCCCCCGGAGTATTTTTATGTTAACTTCGGAGATGGCCGTTATGTCCAGGAGTTTTTCTTTTCTCAGGTTTGAGAGGGCCTTTTCAACATTATTCCATGATGTATTCTGGGTGAGAATTGCGCCTGCCATTATTTCAAATTTTTCAGCGCGGGTGAATGTCTTTTTTGAAGGGTCATACAGGGCGTTAATAGGCCACCACCCCTGCGGGCCGAAGTATTTCAGGAGTTTGCGATAGATTCTCAAAAGCATTTCGGTCTCATTATACACCTTTTTCAGGAAATATTCAATGTCCGCGCTGTTGCCTGTCCGAGCGGCCGCCACCCGGTTGCCTGCCCCATTTTGAATTTTCATTTTATTTTTGTATAATTTAATATGCTTTCCCTGTCAATGGCCCTTCTTGGTGCTACTTCGCTTTCAATGCAGATAGTGCTTCTGCGTGAACTCTGGACGATTTTTGCCGGGAACGAACTGACGATAGGCATAGTTATATCAATGTGGATGGTGCTTGTGGGTGCAGGAGCGGCGGTTTCCTGCAGGATAATCCCAAGAATTAAATCACCCGCCAAATCACCTGCCAAATCACCTGCCGACATTTTCGGGATATACAGGACAATAATTCTTGTTATATCCGTTTTTCTGCCTGCCGGGATTTTTTTGACGAAAATAATAAGGCCCTTGTTACAGGGGACGCCATTCGCAACCCTCGGGCTGGCGCACACCCTGCTTTTTTCACTGTGTCTGCTGGCGCCGGTGTGTGTGTTGTTCGGTTCATGGTTCAGCGCCGGGACATTTACAGGGGTGTCTGCTGGTAGGGTGTATTTTCTTGAGGCGGTCGGGGCAATCCTCGGCGGGCTAATTACAGGGCTCTACCTTATAAAACATTTCTCATCAATGCAGATAGCGGCTGGTTTTTCAATCGTAAATTTTCTGGTTCTGATACCCTTGTCCTTTTTGCACCCCCGTTTTTTGCGGGAGGCAGCCAACGGACAACGGGTGTCCGACGGGCAGAAGGCGCCCGCCCTCTCCTGGGATGTGAGGGAGTCGCTTGCGGGGAATGACACGCCCGCCGGTCAGGGAGAACCGCGAGCCGCCCATCTGCAAACGGCCGTAAGCGCTATTTTACTGTTTTTGTACGGCTTCGCGCTCTTTTCAGGGGCGTTCGTAAAGATTGACGGGCTTGCAGGGAAACTTCAATGGAGACCGTTTACCCTTATTGAATCAAAAAATTCGCTCTACGGGAATATTGTCGTGTTGGGGCCACCGCAGGGGCGATACGTAAGTGGATGGCACGCAAAGGGAGAGAAACGCTTACGGGGGCAGCACTCAGGGGCACGGCACGATTTATCAGATGGACATTATGATTTTTATGAAAACGGAAACAAACTTTTTTCCACCGGGGAAAGACAGCAACCCGAGGAAATAGTGCACTTTGCAATGTTGCTGTGTCCCGACCCTCAAAACGTGCTTCTTGTAGGCGGCGGGATTTCAGGCAATTTGCATGAGGTGCTGAAATACCCGCTCAGCAGGGTTATGCTCGTTGAACTTGACCCGATGCTCGTTTCCGTTGCAAAAAAATATCTGCCACCGGAGGATATAACCGCCCTTTCTGATTCCAGAGTAGAAATATTTTTTGGGGATGGACGGTATTTCACAAAGACGGCTGTCCGCAGAGCCGAAAAATACGACTGCGTTATTGTTGACATGCCGGACCCGACCACGGGACTTGTCAGTAGATTCTATACCGAGGAATTTTTCAGGGAGATAAAATCGCTGCTGTCTGAAAACGGAGTTTTTATCACCGGGCTGTCATCAATGGATAATTATATGTCCGGGGAGATGAGATATCTCAGTGCGGGACTCTACAAGACAATAAAGAAGGTCTTTGGTTCTTGTGTGTTGATCCCAGGTTTGAAAAATTATTTTCTGGCAGGCGATATTCCCGATGCCCATTCATCGGTCATGGCAGACACATTGATTCAGAGAATAAAGAGTCGCCCCGCTCTAAAAAAAATCCATCTTACATACCTCACCCCTTTTCAGATAAGATATGTACTGAGAGATAGTCGTGTCCAGTCCCTCAAAACGTGGGTAACAGAAAAAGAAGAAAAGGTGTCATTAAGCAGGGACTTTCAGCCGGTGAATTATTTTTACGGCATCATGTTACAGGCATCGTATTCGGGCAGAAGTTTTGTGAACCGGATGGAATGGCTGATGAAAAACAAGCGGACGCTTCTTGCGGGCGCATTCGCCGGCGCGGTCATTGTAATCATTTCCCTGTGGTTCCAAATCAGACGAAGGCAAAAAGTGGGATTGCAGGCAGAGAGATTGCGGGCGGGCATAACGCTCCTTGCGGTCGCCTGCAC
>JAHJSO010000158.1 GCA_018830385.1 Elusimicrobiota bacterium
ATGCCGTTTAAGGATAAAAGATATTCCCTGGTAATGTTGCCATACGAGCGGTCGGCTTCCGTCCGGACACGCCTTGCGAAGTTTTTAAGCCGGGATGCCTTCTGCTTAAAAAATCCTGACGGCCTGATTACCCCCCGGAGTTTTTTTATGTTAACTTCGGAGATGGCCGTTATGTCCAGGAGTTTTTCTTTTCTCAGGTTTGAGAGGGCTTTTTCAACGTTCTTCCATGACGTATTCTGGGTGAGAATTGCGCCCGCCATTATTTCAAATTTTTCAGCGCGGGTGAATGTCTTTTTTGAAGGGTCATACAGGGCGTTAATAGGCCACCAGCCCTGCGGGCCGAAGTATTTCAGGAGTTTGCGGTAGATTCTCAAAAGCATTTCGGTCTCATTATACACCTTTTTCAGGGAATATTCAATGTCCGCGCGGCCGCCTGTCCGCGCGGCCGCCACCCGGTTGCCTGCCCCATTTTGAATTTTCATTTTATTTTTGTATAATTTAATATGCTTTCCCTGTCAATGGTACTTCTTGGCGCTACATCGCTCTCAATGCAGATAGTCCTGCTCAGGGAACTTTTTACAATCTTTTCAGGGAACGAACTGACAATAGGCATTGTTATGTCACTGTGGATGGTGCTTGTGGGCGCAGGAGCGGCTGTTTCAGGCAGGATAATTTCTAAAATTAAATCACTCACTAAATCACCCGCCAAATCACTCGCCGACATTTTCGGGATATACAGAACAATAATTCTTGTTATATCCGTTTTTCTGCCTGCCGTGATTTTTCTGACGAAAATAATAAGGCCCTTGTTACAGGGGACGCCCTTTGAGACCCTCGGCATGACACACACAATGTTTTTTTCTCTCTGTCTTCTCTCACCAATGTGTATATTGTTAGGTTCATGGTTTAGCGCAGGGACATTTACCGGGGTGTCTGCTGGCAGGGTGTATTTTCTTGAGGCGGTCGGGGCAATCCTCGGCGGACTAATTACAAGTTTCCTCCTTATAAAACATTTCTCATCAATGCAGATAGCGGCTGGTTTTTCAATCGTAAATTTTCTGCTACTCATACCTTTGTCCGTTTCACGGATAACCGTAATACCTCCCATGCCACCCGACGGTACACCCGCACAGCATACACCTCTTCCGCGGGGAATACACCTGCGGAAGTTTGTAAACCCGCAGGCGGTTGTCAGCATTTTTTTCCTGTTTTTATTCAGCATTATCTTGTTCTCGGGTGAAATAGTAAAGATTGACGGGCTTGCAGGGGAAATTCAATGGAAGCCGTTCACCCTTGTTGAATCAAAAAATTCGCTCTACGGGAATATTGTCGTGTTGGGGCCGCCACAGGGACGGCACGCAAAGGGAGAGAAACACTTACGGGGGCAGCACTCAGGGGCACGGCACGATTTATCAGATGGACATTATGATTTTTATGAAAACGGGGGTAAACTTTTTTCAACGCAGGAACGACAGCAGCCGGAAGAGATTGTACACTTCGCAATGTTTTTGTGTCCGAATTCCCAAAAAGTCCTGCTCATTGGAGGGGGGCTTTCAGGCAATTTGTATGAAGTGCTGAAACACCCTCTCCGTAAGGTCATGCTCGTTGAACTTGACCCGATGCTCGTTTCAATGGCGAAAAAATATCTGCCACCGGAGGATATAACCGCCCTTTCTGATTCCAGAGTAGAAATATTTTTTGGGGATGGACGGTATTTCACAAAGACGGCTGTCCGCAGAGCTGAAAAATACGACTGCGTTATTGTTGACATGCCCGACCCGACCACAGGGCTGGTCAGCAGGTTCTATACCGAGGAATTTTTCAGGGAGATAAAATCGCTGCTGTCTGATGACGGGGTTTTTATCACAGGGCTCTCGTCAGCGGACGGTTATATGTCCCCGGAGATGAGGTATCTCAGTGCAGGTTTATACAAGACGATAAAAAAGGTGTTCGGCGGATGCTCGCTGGTGCCCGGGGTGAAAAATTATTTCATTTCAGGGAATATATCAGGCGTTCCTGCGCCCGCCCTGGCGGACTTGCTGGTCAGTCAAAAATTTCATCTTACATATCTTACGCCTTTCTATGTAAGATACGTTCTGGGTGAGACCCGGGTGCAAACATTGTCCGACCAGGTAACTGAAAGGGAAGAAGAGGTCTCGTTGAGCAGGGACTTTCAGCCGGTGAATTATTTTTACGGCATCATGTTACAGGCATCGTATTCGGGCAGAAGTTTTGTGAGCCGGATGGAATGGCTGATGAAAAACAGGCGGACGCTTCTTGCGGGCGCATTCGCCGGCGCGGTCATTGTAATCATTTCCCTGTGGTTCCAAATCAGACGAAGGCAAAAAGTGGGATTGCAGGCAGAGAGATTGCGGGCGGGCATAACGCTCCTTGCGGTCGCCTGCAC
>JAHJSO010000159.1 GCA_018830385.1 Elusimicrobiota bacterium
AGATTTGATTCGCCCCCTTGACAAGTAAGATTTATTTTTATATAATTAACTAAGGAAATTTTTGTATTTAAACTCTTCGGGGCGGGGTGAAATTCCTCACCGGCGGTGAAAGTCCGCTAAGTTGTTCCAGAAAACAATTTTTTTAGAACAACCCGAACAGGTGAAATTCCTGTGCCGACGGTAAATCCGGAAAGTCAGTCACGGATAGGCTTTCTGTATGAGTCCGGATGGGAGAAGAGAGTTTTTACGGATAAACCGTATAACCCGAAGAATTACATCTTTCGGGGTTTTTTTATGCCCGTTTATGAAACCATGAACAAAAATTACGCCGCTTCTGCACAGGCGCAAGAAGACAAAAAATGCATCAGGAGGGTACTTAAACTCGCTTCAAAAGGAAGGGGAAGCGTCCACCCGAACCCCATGGTGGGGTGCGTTATAGTAAAAAACGGCAGGGCTATCGCCGAGGGGTATCACCAATACCCCGGCGGCCCGCATGCTGAAATAGTTGCTCTCAGAAAGGCGAAAGATAAAAATATCTCCCTGAAAAACGCCACAATGTACGTAAACCTGGAACCGTGCTGTCACCATAAAAAGAAAACGCCGCCGTGTGTGCCTGAAATCATAAAATCCCGTGTAAAAAGGGTCGTAATGGCAATGAGAGACCCTAACCCGCAGGTCCGGGGCAAAGGGATTAAAGAACTACAGGCGGCGGGTATTGAATGCATTATCGGGATGCACGAGCAGGAAGCAAAAGAACTCAATAAGTTCTACGTAAAATGGATAACAAAAGGAATACCATACGTCCTGATGAAATGGGCAATGTCACTGGACGGTAAAATAGCCGCCAGGACAGGTGACGCTAAATGGATTTCCTGTCCAGAAGCAAGGGAATATGTTCACAAAATGCGTGCAGGGGTTGACGCTGTACTGGTGGGTATCGGGACTGTTTTAAAGGACAACCCTAAATTAACGGTTCGGCTGGGAGAAATTGAGGGAACCGTCCCTGACCTCTGGCGAACTAACCGAATCTTCAGACAATATAAAAATCCTATCCGGGTTATAATTGACCCCGGACTAAAAATATCACCCGAAGCAAAGGTCATTGGTCCTGAAGCAAAGACAATAATTTTTCATCACCGGTTAAATATTAAAGCAAAACTTGAATTATTAAACAATAATAACTGTAAAACCGTATATTTACAAAAAAATAAAAATGGCACTATGGACTTCAAGCAAATTATGAGATTTCTTGGCGGGCAAAATATCTCTTCTGTACTTATAGAAGGTGGTGGAAACACAAACGCCCGAGCGCTAAACTCAGGGGTTGTGGACGAGGTTTTTGCCTTTATATCTCCCAAAATAATAGGCGGGGAAAATGCTATCACCCCTGTTGAAGGAAATGGTATTTCAAAGATTGGGCAGGCGACACGGTTAAAAGATATAAAGATTGAAAAGATTGGCTGTGATTTTTTATTATCAGGTAAACTACAAAGGGGCAACAGTAAGGGGGCAGGGATAAACCAATGTTCACAGGAATAATTCAGGACATCGGCATACCGGTTCAGAAAAAACAAACAGGTGAAACGGCCACCTTTAAAATAAAAACAAACTTAACCGGAATAAATACGGGTGACAGTATTGCCGTAAACGGAGTGTGTCTCACTGCAAGGCATACTGAAAATAGCAACAGCGGAACACTCTTTCAGTCCGATATCTCCGGTGAAACACTCCGCAGGACAAATCTCCGGCTAATATCCCCGGGCACAAAAGTTAATCTTGAAACATCCCTCAGGGCGGACGGCAAATTAGGAGGGCATATCCTGACAGGACATGTCCAAACAACCATAAAACTTCTCTCTATAAAAAAAGATATATTTACATTTTCCTGTCCGGCGGGCGTTTCAAAATACGTCGTACCGAAGGGCTCGGTTGCTATAGACGGCATAAGTTTAACGGTCACCGGGCAGAAGGACAACTGGTTCACCGTCGCAGTAATCCCTCACACGCTCAAAAACACGACTCTTCAATTTAAAAAGCCGGGAGACACTCTGAATATTGAACCCGACATATTCTCAAAATACGTTGAAAAACACCTGAAAGAAATAAACAACAGAAAAAAAATATCAATGGAGGACTTGAAAAAATATGGCTGGTAAAATGCGCGCAAAAATGGACAAAACCAATACCGGGCGCAGGGCAGAGGCTGGGCGTATAACAGACGCCGGGCGCAGGGTAGACGCTTTTGACGACATTCAGGGCGCCCTCCGGGACTTCAAAAAAGGGGAAATGGTAGTAGTAATAGACGACCCGTCAAGGGAAAACGAGGGTGATTTGGTATTTCCTGCTGAAAAAATCACACCGCAAAAAATCAACTTCATGGCGAAGTACGGCAGGGGGCTTATATGCCTTGCGATTGACGGCAAACGACTGGACAAACTTAAACTCCGGCCGATGGTTGAAAACGGCAGGGAAGTGCGTGAAGCGTCGTTCAGCGTATCGGTTGACGCAAAACACGGCATCACGACGGGTATTTCGGCGCACGACAGGGCGAAAACAATAAAAACAATGATATCTTCCGGAACAACCGCCGACGATTTAACAAAACCCGGGCACATATTCCCGCTGAGATACAGGGAAGGCGGGGTAATGGTGCGGGCGGGACATACCGAGGCAGGCGTTGACCTGTGTAAATTAGCCGGGCTGTACCCCGCGGCGGTAATATGCGAGATTATGAACGAGGACGGCACGATGGCAAGAACCCCACAACTTAAAAGGTTCGCCAAAAAACACCGCCTGCACATAATCACCATAGCCGACCTGATTGAGTACCGGAGGAAGACGGAAAAACTTGTGAGGCAGGTCCTGTCAACCGAACTGCCGACGGAAATGGGGAATTTTAAACTGTCCCTGTATGAAGACACGATAAACAGGGAGCATCACATCGCGCTCGTCAGGGGGGAACCAGCAGGCAAAAAGAACGTCCTGGTGAGGGTGCATTC
>JAHJSO010000160.1 GCA_018830385.1 Elusimicrobiota bacterium
AACAAAAAACAATTGACTTCTACGAAAAAAATTTGTAGAATACAGGCGTTATGTCGGATGCCATTCGCAAGTCCATTTTAATGTTTCTTACCTGTTTCCTGCTCTCCCCGTGTTCTGCACAAACAGGAAAATCCGCCGAAATCAGACAGCCCGCGGTGAGCGGGCAGTTTTACCCGTCCGACGCCGGCGAGTTAAAACGCATTGTGTCTTCCCTCTTGGACGACGTCCCGCCGTCAATAAATCAGAAAATCGGCGGTAAAATTATCGGAATTATTGCACCCCATGCCGGATATGTGTTTTCGGGACACGTGGCTGCATACGGGTTTAAAGCCGTTGAGGGAAAAAATTACGATACGGTGGTCATCATCGGGCAGAGCCACCATTCTTATCTGAATAAAGCGGCGATTTATTCAGGTGGCGGATTCAGGACACCGCTGGGCGACGTACCGACTGACACCCGTTTCATAGAACAACTCATCCGGCTTGCCGGTCCCGGTCTTGTGGAAAAAAACGACGTCCCGCACGTCCCTGAACACTCCCTTGAAGTTCTGATTCCTTTTCTACAGGTCATTATGCCCCCCGACTCTCCACACGGGGCAGTCCATTCCGAACGGGCTGCAGCGCGGACTACCACGGCGGCTGAAAATACTTATAAGTTTAGGATTGTGCCGATACTCGTCGGTCAGTTTTCAATTGACACATGCAAGCGGATTGCAGAAAAGATTGTTGAGACGGCTAAAACAACCCCGGGCAAAAAAATACTTTATGTGATTTCAACCGATATGTCGCACTATCCGGAATACTCAGAAGCGGTCCGGGCTGACACATCCGCATTGGAGGTACTTAAAAAATATGCCCCCAAACTCCTGGCGAAACACAATGAGAAACTTCTCTCTAAAGGGACCCGCAACCTCTCCTGCGTGTTGTGCGGCGAGCAGGCGGTGATTATCGGGATGTACGTAACAAAAATGCTCGGCGCTAACAAGGTTAATGTTCTGCAGTATGCCAATTCAGGGGACATTCCCCGCTATGGGGACAAATCAAGAGTGGTTGGGTACTGTTCTGTTGCTTTTGTCCAAACAGGCAAGTCGGCATCTGCTGATGAGCATGTATCCCCTGAACATGGGGGCGTGATAGACGCGCTGTTAAAAAAGAAAGGGGAAACGAAAATGTTTTCAGTCACTGATAAAAACCAGAAAGAACTCCTTGTCCTTGCACGGAAAACCATAATGGAGTTTCTAAAAACAAGGAAACCTCCTCATTACGAGACAACCGACGCTGAAATTACAAAACCGGCGGCTGTATTTGTAACCCTCAAAAAGAAGGGCCACCTGCGTGGCTGTATAGGGACAACCGTCCCTCAACTCCCCCTATATGAAACAGTCCAGCGAATGGCTGCCGCTTCCGCCTTTGAGGACCATAGATTTTCGCCTGTAAGCGAAAAGGAACTGGCCGACATAAAAATAGAAATTTCCGTGCTGTCTCCTATGACACGGGTCCAATCAGCGGAGGAAATAATTCCTCATAAACACGGCGTGGTGGTCCGCAGTGGCGGGCGCTCAGGACTGTTTCTGCCCCAGGTATGGGAGCACTTTTCAAATAAAGACGAATTTCTGGGTGAGTTGTGTTCTCAGAAGGCGGGATTAAAACCGGATGCATGGAAGGACGCAGACACGGAACTTTATGCGTTTACCGTGTTTGCATTTGAGGAGAAATAACTAGGGCAAAATCAGTCCGGAAATAAGTCCCGACAGGACATAAAAACCCGAGTTGTGCCCCCACCCGCGGAACTGCTCAAAAATACTGCTGCCGGTGTCTTGCAAGCCGTCGCTATGCAAGCCAAGCAAACTGAAATTCCCCTCTGCCAGCTCCGCTGCCGGAAAGTTCAACAAATTAACCGCACGCTCGCTGAATCTTCCAGCAAGGGAGTAGTCAATAAATGACTCTGAAATTGCGTTTGTTCTGTGTTTAACCTGCCGGACGGCATTGCTCAACTTATCCCACGCCGGCTTAAGTTTTTTCATCCCGCGTATCTTATATCTGTAATATATTGAATTCAGCAATCCGACCAGAAAATCATCTCCTGCTGGAGTCAGCCCATCCCCCAGTCCGATGATTTCTTCCGCCAGCGTGTATAAGTCGTTTAACCCCCTTGCTTTTGCCTTTGACATAATGCCCCATGTGTCGTCAGTGGACCAGCAACTGCGGGACGAAAATAATTGTTTAACAGGGCGTGTAACCTTTTCCCGCTTAAACTTTTCCCGCCATGCATATCCCCCCGCAACAAACCTGACATCGCCAGTTGATATTTCAGGAAAGTTTATTTTAACCGTCTCTCCCGATGTAATACCGAACTCCGGAAAACCGTTCGTTGACGATATATCTACAAGGACTGCTCCCGGCTGGTTGTATTTAGAATTTATTATTGAAATCATGCAGGATGGGCGTGGCGCTGAAACTTCGCCGGAC
>JAHJSO010000161.1 GCA_018830385.1 Elusimicrobiota bacterium
CCCTTACATACGGGGACCTGGACGCACTTTCCCCGTATAACACGTACATAAATTACGGTCTCCCACCGGGGCCAATCTGCAGCCCGGGGCTATCCTCAATAATCTCGGCGCTCTACCCTGCGAACACAGACCTGATGTTCTTCTTCGCTACGGGGGAAGGGACTCACCAGTTCTCAAAATACTATGATGAACACCTGAAAGGCCAGAAAACCCGCGGGGCCGGCAAGAAGCGAAACGCCGCTGTAAAATAAGCGTCCAATTTGGAAACGGCTCTTGCCAACCGGGTAAAAAATATGCTAAAATGAAACGGTAAAATGGATAAGAACAAATATGCCTCTTTCCGTAAGTACATTATTGCAGGGCTTATTGCAATCCTGCCTCTATGGATTACGCTGCAGGTAATATGGATAATCTTTAAATGGATCGGCGGCCTAACCCGGCCCTTTCTGGAACCCCTGTTTGAATTATTTTTCGGTAAAGAACCCGCCTCGCTGCTCCTCACGGTCACGAGTTTTATTTTTACCATCTTCCTTATATATGTTACGGGTTATATGGTGACCAACATTGCAATCAGAAAAATCCTTTCAAAAATGGAAGACCTGTTCTTCCGGATGCCGTTCCTCAAGGGCATATATACGACCACCAAAGAATTTGTGAAGTTTATCTTTACAACTGAAAGGGGGAAAAAATACATAAGGGTTGTATTGGTGAAGTGGTTTAATTCAAGTTTCGTGAAGGTGATGGGCTTCGTTACCATGGAAATAAAAGACCCTGTGACGGACAGGAAAATTCTCGGCGTGTTCGTCCCTACGACGCCCAACCCGACGACCGGTTTTTTCCTGTTACTTCCCGAGGAAGAGATTATCCCCGTAAACATCCCGATAGACGACGCGCTCAAACTGATAATCTCCGGCGGGGTCGTGTCTTCCGAAACGGCACGGAACGCTCTAATGGATAAAATATATGGCAGAACTGGGTGAAGGACATCTGCGGCTATTGCTCCAGGCGAACAGGATATTGTCATCCACACTGGACCTGAGGGATGTCCTGGCGAAGATTATGGAACTGGCGATGGAGATTGTTACGGCAGAGGGGTCGTCCGTTTTGCTGTTAGACGAACAAACGAACGAACTTGTATTTGACGTAACCCTCGGGGAGAAGAGCGAAAAGGTAAACCAGGTCCGACTGAAGGTCGGGGAAGGCATCGCCGGCTGGGTCGCCGGACAAAAAAAATCCATTATAGTGAACGATGTGGAAAATGACCCGCGGTGGTCAAAAAGAATTGATACCGCAGCCGGCTTCACGACCCGCAGCGTAATGTGCTGCCCTCTCGTATTCAAGGGGAAACTGTTAGGGGTGCTTGAAGTCGTAAATAAACAAAACGGCGCCGGGTTCACCGGTTCCGACATGCAGATAATTGAAGCATTCAGCGCCCAGGCAGCCATTTCCATAGCAACATCCCGCTTGTTCTCCGACATAACCGCAGAAAAGGATAAGATGCAACTTGTATTTTCGGAGATGGTCGAGGCGGCGATATTCTTTGACACTGCGGGAAAAATCCTGTTCGCAAACCATTACTTCAGTGTCCTCACGGGCGGGTACAAAAACGACATATATTCCACATTTGAAAACTTTTCGGTTACACCGCCTCTAAAGGCGGCGCTTTCATCCCCTGACAAGATAACAAACCTTGAATTCGCACACAGGGAAAGAAAATTTTTCCTCTCGGGCAAATTAGGGCGGGTAACAAACCCCACGGACACGGTCGGTTACATACTCCTGTTACGGGACGTGACGGATGAGAAAAAAACGCAGCACTTAAAAAAGGATTTCCTTTCACTAATTTCACATAAACTCAAAACGCCTCTGGTTTCCATAATCGGTTATTCGGACCTCCTCCTGCAAAAATTATCCGCAGGCGCCGGGGATGCGCCCATGCGTCCGGCGATGCAACCCGCAGACCTGCATTCCATTGAAACAATAAACAAACAGGGGCAATACCTGGATTCTCTGGTCACAAAACTGCTGAATTTTGCAATGGTTGAAACGGGCAAGGTTCCCATTGAAAAAAAACCTACGGAAATGGCCGAACTGACGGACAAGGTTATAAATGAGCTACAGGCATGGCTTCAGCAGAACGGCGTTATTCTTTCCGTTGACCCGACTATCAGGACGCTGCCGGTTGTCAACCTTGATGAAATAAAAATATATTCGGTACTTAAAAATCTTATTGACAACGCCGTAAAATTCAACGACAAACCGCAAAAGATTGTACGGATTGTCCGGCATGATTTTGCAAACATGGTAGGGATTGCAGTGGAAGACAACGGCGAAGGCATCCCTCCTGAATACGTACCGAAAGTTTTCCAGGAGTTTTTTCAGATAGAGGAGTCGTTCACGGGCCAGGTCAAGGGCATGGGGCTGGGGCTTGCGATTTCCAAACTAATAGTGGAGTCGCATGACGGCAGAATCGGTTTTGATACTGTTCCGGGAAAGGGCAGCAGGTTTTATTTTGTGCTCCCCGTCCACTAAAAAACCAACGATGCCCAGGCACACGGGCTATCCTGCTGATTAAGGAGGAATAAAATTATGGAACAGGACTCCATTCTTTCATTGTTAAAAAAGGTCCATCTTTTTTCCGGCCTTACGCACGCAAACCTGATTAGAATCGCAAAAATCACCCGGAGAAAGGCGTATCCCAAAAACAAAAAGATATTTACTGAAAACACTGTCGGCAACACGCTCTACATCGTCGTATCGGGAATAGTAAAGATTTTCGGCCAGACAAAAACCAGGAAAAAGACCTTCGCATTCCTTGAGTCGAATGAGTTCTTCGGTGAACTTGCGCTCGTCGGTGAAAAAAGCCGGTCCGCCTCAGCCGAAACGGTATCCGACTCGGAATTACTTGCCATCCACCGGAAGGATTTTGCCGGACTACTGAAGAAATACCCCGAAATATCAATGAACCTCCTGAAAGTCCTGTGCAGGCGCCTCTATTACGCGGACAAGGAAATAGAGATGGTCGTTTTCCACGACGTATTCGGCCGGGTCATACAGGTGCTTATGAATCTTTTAAAGAAATACGGAAAGAATACGCCTTACGGCAAGAGCATTGATTTTCCTGTAAACCATACCGAAATCGCCGAACTTGCGGGAACGGTCAGGGAGATGGTGACAAAAACAATCTCAAAGTTAAAGGCGTTGAAGTGTATTGATTTCATCGACAACAAAATCATTGTCACCGACGAGAAAAAACTTAAGTCGCTTATGAGGTAACGTCGCATGGCGCAATTTGTCCCTGATATAGGAGATTCGCCGAATTACCGGAAAGAAACTTAAAATGAATGTACAGGTACCGAAGGTCAGAGGAACACACGACATACTCCCGGACGATGCGGCCATATATCGTTTCATAGACAGGACCGCTCGGGGAATTTTTGAATTGAGGGATTTTTCGGAAATAATCATACCGACCTTTGAGAGGGCGGAACTGTTCGTCCGTTCAACCGGGGAAACTACGGACATTGTTGAAAAGGAGATGTACACATTCCAGGATAAAAAAGGCAGGATGCTCGCTCTTCGTCCCGAAGGCACACCGGGCATCGTCAGGGCATATCTTGAAAACAACCTTGACAAAAAATCCCCGCTTACAAAATTTTACTACTCCGGACAGATGTTCAGGTACGACAAACCGCAGGAGGGCAGGTACAGGGAGTTTTTCCAGGCCGGGTGCGAGTACTTCGGCGAACCGCGTCCCGTGGCGGATGCGGAGGTTATATTCCTGATGAAAGAAATTTTCAGCAGGCTGGGTATAACGGGACTGCATATCAGTATAAATTCCCTCGGCTGCCCTGAATGCAGAAAGGCATACAGGGATAAACTGGCTGCCTTTCTGGAAAGTATTGCGAGCGACCTATGTGACGACTGCGGTGTCCGTATCAGAAAAAACCCGATGAGAACCCTTGATTGTAAGATTGATGCAAAAAAAATAAAGGAAACCAATACCCCGAAGATACTTGACTTCCTCTGCCGACAATGTTCGGACCATTTCTCCGAAACGGTGCAACTGCTGAAGGGGATAAACGTTGACTTTGAAATAGACCCGTACATAGTCAGGGGTCTGGATTACTATACGAGGACGGTGTTTGAACTCACCGCCGGGGACTCGGACGCCCTTGCAGCCGGCGGGAGGTACGACAACCTCATAGAACAAATGGGCGGAGCCCCGACGCCTGCAGCCGGGTTCGCCCTCGGAATTGACCGCACCGTAAACCTTTTAAAAAAATCAGCCGCCGCAAATAAAACCGCCGGCCTCTCCGGAACCATCGGCCCGGCTACGCAAAACGCGTTAGCAACACAAAACGCACCGG
>JAHJSO010000162.1 GCA_018830385.1 Elusimicrobiota bacterium
ATTATCAGTGTTTTCGCCCCGGTCGCAATCGCCTTTGATGTAAGAGGGTTTATTTCAATCGCCATGGAGTTTATTGTAAAGTCCCTGCGGCTGAGGTCATTCAGGAGCGTTTTCCCGCGGATTTGGCTGAAGTCCAGGTGGTAACCGTCGCAGATTAAACGGTATATCCTTTTCTCTTCATGCAGGACGACGAGCGTCAATTTGAATTTTTTTGAAATCTTTTCGGATACCTGCCGGGCATTTCCCTGCAGGACTATGTCAATGTCGGGGGTGTTTTTTTTAAGCAGCATGTCCCTCGGGTAGCCGCCTACAATCCATGCCTTTATTTTGTGTTTCATCAGGTACCGGAGAATATTTTTTAGTTTTTTCATATCAGCGCCGACAGAAGTTTTTTGGTGTACGGGTGCCGGGGATTTTTCAACACATCCTGTGTCCCGCCCTGTTCAACGATACGTCCCCCTTCAAGTATGATTATCCTGTTGCACAGGTCCGCCACCACATTCAAATCATGCGTGATAAAGAGGTATGAGAGACGGAACTTTTTTTTCAGATCCAAAAAAAGACCTATTATCTGCGACTGGATTGATACGTCCAGGCTTGAAACCGGCTCGTCGGCGATAATCAGTTCGGGTTTTAACGAAAGCGCCCTTGCAATTGCAACCCGCTGTCTCTGTCCGCCCGAGAACTGGTGAGGGTAGTTGTCCATTGAATTTTCACTGAGGCCCACGGTCGCGAGGAGTTTTTGCGTTTCAATGGTTAGTTGTTGACGCGTCCGACGACCGTCCGCCATGCGTATTGTTTCCCCGAGTATCGTTCCAACGGAAAGTTTAGGGTTCAGGGAACTGAACGGGTCCTGGAATATCATGTTCACCTTTTTGGCAAGAGACCTTCTGCCCCACTGCTCAAGCGGCTTGTCGTCAATAAGAATATGCCCGCTATCGGGACTGTAAAGGCCCGCTATCATTTTCCCTATGGTTGTTTTGCCGCCGCCGGATTCACCCACCAGCCCGACGATTTCATCCTGCCCTATCCTTAAAGACACGTCGTCAACGGCGACAATTCTGGCGGCCGTGGTCCGGAGTATCCCTGACTGGACGGTAAAGTGTTTGCTTACATTTTTAAGTTCAACAATTGCCATCGCGGCCGGCTCCCTGCCCCGGGGTTTTCTCACGGAAGACCTGTCCCGTATCCCCGTATTCAACGATTTTTCCTGCGGACATTACGGCTACCCTGTCCGTATATTTTTTCACTATATTAAAATTATGGGTTATTAAAATCACCGACATTTTCATTTCCTGCTTCAACCGGACGAGGAGGTCAAGTATTTCCCTCTGGATGGTCACGTCAAGGGCGGTGGTCGGTTCGTCTGCAATAAGGATTTTCGGGTCAAGCAGTATCGCCATCGCTATCATTGCCCGCTGTAGCATGCCGCCTGAAAGTTGGTGAGGGTATGTCCTGAATATCCTGTCCGGGTCAGGGAACAGGACGCGTTCAAGCGTTGCAACGACCTGATTCTCCGGCTCCCTATCCGCGGGGCGGTGGCATTTAATGACCTCCTCCAGCTGATTACCGACGGTAATGACAGGGTTAAAGGATGCATACGGGTCCTGAAAGATTATGCTTATTTTGTTTCCCCGCAAATCCCTGATTTCTTCGTTTCCCATTTTCAATATATCTTCCTGTCCAAAGATTATTCTGCCTGAGATATCCCCCTCATAGGGGGCTATTAATTTCAGGAGGCCGAGGGCGAGGGTTGATTTACCGCAACCGGATTCCCCCACTACCCCTAATGTTTCGTTTTCCCGTAATTCAAACGATACGTCCCGGACAGCAGGAATGAGCGTCTTCCCGGATTCGTTCCCGGAAAAATAATTAATGGTCAGTTTTTCTACCCTGAGTATCGTGTCCATATCTGTTTTAAAATAATGCCGGGTGGCCGTTGCCCGCGCCGTCTATTAGATGCACTGCCTGCCGGGTTATTACATCCTCGGGTCAAGTACGTCCCTGAGACCCTCTCCGAGAAGGTTGAACGCCAGCACCGTAATAAAAATCGCCAACCCGGGAAAAACGGAGAGCCACCACGCAACGTGGATGTAGTCCTTCCCTGAGGTGAGTATATTCCCCCATGACGGCGTCGGCGGCTGGACGCCAAGCCCCAGGAAAGACAGCCCCGATTCCACCAGTATGGCATTCCCTACCCCGAGCGTGGCAGAGACAAGTATCGGCGCTATTACGTTCGGGAGTATGTGGACAAACAGGATTCTCGCCGTCGGCAGCCCGCTTACCTTTGCAGCCTGGATGTAGGTCCTCTCCTTCACGGACAACACCTCAGCCCTGACGAGCCGGCACAGTCCGGGCCAGGAGGTTATACCGATTACCACCATTACGTTGTGGATGTTCGGCTCAAGGAATGCGATAACGATAAGCACGAGGAAGAACGTGGGAAAACACAGAACGATGTCCACAAGCCGCATAATTATCGTATCAACCGTTTTCCCGGAATAGCCAGATATCAGCCCGAGGGTCGTGCCGATGGTCACCATCAGGAATACCGCGATAAACCCCACTGACATTGATATCCTGGCGCCGTATATCGTCCTTGACAGCAGATCCCTGCCGAGGTCGTCGGTGCCTAACGGGTGTCTTATTGAAGGGCCGTTAATCCGCTCCGTGAGGTTTTGTTCCGACGGGTTAGCAGGGCTCAATAAAGGCGACAGGGCCGCAGCCATAAGGAGCAACAGGACTATTGATAGCCCGAAGATTGCGTTTTTATTTTTTCTGAACCGTCCAAAATATATCCTTAGCATTTTTTATCTGTGTCTTATTCTCGGGTCAAGGTAAGCGTAGGTTATGTCCGCTATAAAATTTCCTGCGAGCGTCAGAAAAGCGGCGATTGTACTTACGCCCATTATCACGGGGTAATCCCTTGACATAATCGCTTCATACCCTAACCGTCCCATACCGGGCCACGCGAATATCGTTTCAAAAATAAACCCCCCGCCTATAAGTCCCGGGATAGAGAGCCCCATTACCGTTACAATCGGCAGTAGCGCGTTCCTGAGGGCGTGCTTGATGACCACATCCTTTTCCTTGAGCCCCTTTGCCCGTGCAGTGCGGATATAGTCCTGCCTTATTACTTCAAGCATGTTCTGTCTGACATATCTTGACATCCCCGCAAGCCCCGTGAATGCGGAGACAAATACAGGCAGGACAAGGTGCTTCGCCGTATCAAGGATGGCCGCAATGCCTGATATTTCATCTATACTGACCGACCGTATCCCTGAAATCGGGAGGAGCCGCAGTTTTATTCCGAATACAATCATAAGTATAAGCGCCAGCCAGAAGGTCGGGACGGAAAAACCTGCAAACACGACCACCCCGGATATTCTGTCAAAAACAGAGTCCTTCTTTAGCGCCGACAGGACGCCCATCGGTACCGCAACGATAAATATCAGAAAAAGCGAGCACAGGTTTAAAAGGAGTGTTGCAGGCAGTCGCCCGGCTATTTTCTGCAGGACGGGTGCGTCGTCCTTGAATGACCTTCCGAAATCAAGCCGTGAGAGGCGTTTCAGCCAGTTTACATACTGCACGTACCATGGTTTGTCAAGCCCGTAGATGGCTATAAACTTCTGCCTGATTTCCGACGATACCTTTGATTGGAATTCGGTTGTGTCCGTAGGTTTGCCGGGTGAGAGGTGCATGATAAAAAATGTAATTATGGTTATGCCGAAAATTATCGGGATAAACATCAAAATCCTGCGGTATAGATAGGCAATCATATTATTTTTACCCCACCCCGTCTATTTGTCAAATGTCAAGACCTGACCCCGCCTATTCTTTAAGGTATTTCTGCCGCGTTTGCGGGGCATACCATTTTTCAAAATTCCACCTGATACCTGCGGCCGCGACCTGTAGAGGCATAAATCTTTTGTGGATTACGGGAAGCGCATTGGGATAATACAGGAAAATATAGGGGACGTCCGAATGGATTATTGAATGAATCTTCCGGTATATTTCACGGCGTTTTTCCCTGTCAAAAACAAGGGTTCCTTTTCCCAGCAGCTCGTCAACATCCGGGTTTGAATATGAAACGAAATTGTACTGGCTTTCCTTCGTTTGTTCGGAATGCCATATTGAGGACTGGTCAGGGTCTATGCCCGTGCTCCATCCGAGTATAACCGCTTCAAAGTCCCTCTTGTTAATAAAGTTGTGTATGAAAGTTGACCATTCAATAATGCGGATGTTCATTTTTATGCCTACCTTTTTCAGGTGTTGCTGGATGATTTCCGCGCACAGCGACCTCATCTTGTTCCCCTGGTTCGTGCACAGGGTGAATTCAAACCGCTTGCCGTCTTTGTACAGCCAGCCGTCGCCCTTTGAATCCTGCCAGCCGAACCGGGCAAGTATCTCCCTTGTCTTCTGCGGGTCGTATTCAAAGTCATTCACGTCGGGGTTATATGCCCATGAACTCGGGGCGAAGGGCCCTGTCGCGGGACTGCCGAGTCCCAGCAGGACGCCGTCAATGATTTTTTGTTTGTCTATTGCATGGGCTATCGCCTTTCTGATTTCCTTATTGCTAAAGAGCGAATTTTTAAGATTAAACCCCAGGTATGTATAACTAAATGTGGGGTATCTAAATTTGTTATAGTTTAAGAAAAATTCCTTGTAAGCAAGAAACTGGTCCGGCGTCAGCCCCATTGCATCTATTGACTCATTAAGAAGTTCCATAAACTGCACCGACTGGTCGGGTATTATCCTGTAAATGCAGTGGCTGATGTAAGGCCTCCCGGCAAAGTAATCGTCATTCGCGGTCAACGAAATACTCTCCGCCGTTTTCCATCTGACAAACCTGTAATAGCCGGTGCCGACGGGATTCCTGTTCGCTGGGTTTGAGTTGAAATCCCCTTTTTCAAAGACATGTTTCGGTATAATGCCTACCCCCCACGACTCAAGCGCCGGCGCAAATACCTTTTTATACCTTACCCGTATCCGGTGCGGGGAGAGCACTTCAAATTTTTTTATCAGGAGGAAGTCCCTGCTGTAAGGCGTTTTAACTTTTGTGTCAACGAGTTTTTCATAGGTGAATTTAACGTCTTCCGCGGTGAAAGGGATGCCGTCGTGCCAGCGGACGTCTTTTTTCAAGTCAAAAACGATGGTCAGCCCGCCGTCAAGGACTTCCCATTTTTCCGCCAGTTCGGGCACAATCTGCAGGTCCCTGTCGTATTTGACGAGACCGTTAAATACCATGGAATTAATGTCCCCGGAAGCGGAATCGCTTGCCAGCAGAGGGTTGAGGTAACTTGCATCTCCGATTGA
>JAHJSO010000021.1 GCA_018830385.1 Elusimicrobiota bacterium
GCGATATCCTGCAGAATAAAATTTTCAAATTTTATTGAAACGCCGGAATACGAATTCGCCCTGTTTATAAAAGAGATAGAATCAGACCCGCTGTTCAGAAGGTTGGCCTACCCGGAAGACCCGTCGGAAAGGGTTGTTTCCATAAAAAGGAAATCCCATTTTTTTCTTTCAAAGAGGTTTTTCAGTTTTAACGAACAGATCGCATCAGGCCGGTTTGATTACGGGGATAACCGGCAGTTTGACCTGGAGTCGTTCATTGAAAAGAACAGGGACGCCGTTGAATTAATTAAAAACATCGGTTACGAGAAATTCCACAAATATTATATTACCAGCGAATTACCTGAAAATCAGATTGATTTTGACATGGCGAAAATGCAACGACTGCACAATTTTCTCAACGAGATAGCAGTACATTCCGGTTCCCGTTTCCCGTCGTTACTGATCCCCGCCGGATTTAACGCGCCGCACGTATCCTACCAGAAAATTGCATCAATCGGGGAAGACGGCACAATCAGTTTCTTCTCGCCGCACCTTGCAAAGGGCGGGTATATGATTGATTATGAGAAGATTGAACGTATCAAAGGTGCCGGAATGCTGACGGCCCGGGAGATAAAAAAGGTAAAAAAACTTATAAAGAACCTTGAGATAATAAACTACAGGAAAAACATTTTATGCCGGATTCTTGAAAATATAGTAAAAAAACAGTCAGGGTATTTAAGGTCAGGCAACACCGGAGACCTTGTGGCGTTTACGCAGAAAGATCTGTCCGGGATATCGGGTTTTAGCCGCAGTAACGTTTCCAGGTCTCTCCATTACCGCAGCGTGGTTCTGCCGTGGGGAGAGGAGAAACCCGTCAGGGCTCTCCTGCCGAATAACAAAGAAATCACCAGGAATTTGCTTGAAAACATTCTCTGCGACTACGAGGCACAAACGGATAAAATAAAACGGACTGATTCTGAATTGTGCCGGATATTGTCTGAAAGGTACGGGGTGAGCACTTCCAGGAGGAGTGTCGCTGAATACCGCAGAGAGGCAGGGATACCCTCAGTTTATCAAAGACGTAGGGCAGGCGTGTGTCCTCCGCAGAAACCGCGGGCGACACAGAGGAATGTAACATGAGCAGGATTAAATCAACGTTACTCATAGTTGACGACGAACCGAACGTAATAGAGTCATTCAAGGTTATCTTTGAGGATAAATATAATATAATTTCGTCAGGCGACGGGAAGGGTGCTCTCCAAAAGGCCAGGAATGAAAACATAGACGTTGCAATCCTGGACATAATGCTTCCCGACATGGACGGCATTGAAGTATTGAGGAAAATACGGGCAATAGACCCGGAGGTCCAGGTAATAATGGTTACCGCCGTCAAGACGATAAAATCGGCAATTGATGCGATGAAATTGGGGGCGTATGACTACATAACAAAGCCGTTTGAGGTGGAGGACGTCATACTGGCGGTGCAGAAGGCAATTGAAAAAAGGACGCTGAAAAGGGACGTCCTCTATTTCCGGTCGGAAATAAAGCAGGTTATGTTTGAAAATATTATCGGCAGGAGCAAACCGATGCATCGCGTTTATGAATTGATTAAGGAAATGGGCAGGGTTGAAACCACCGTGCTTATTTCAGGCGAGAGCGGGACTGGCAAGGAACTCGTCGCAAGGGCTGTCCACTTCAACGGGACAAGGAAGGACAAACACTTCGTCGCCGTTGACTGCGGGGCGATACCCGAACGGCTTATTGAGAATGAGTTGTTCGGGCACGAGAGGGGGGCTTACACGGATGCCGCCGTCCTGAGAATAGGCAAGTTTGAAATTGCAAACGGCGGCACGCTTTTCCTTGATGAAATAGGCAACATGGAGATAGGTTTGCAGAGCAAGATTCTCAGGGCCATAGAAGGAAAGGAAATACAGAGGATAGGCGGGACGAAGAACATAAAACTTGACGTCCGGATAATGTCCTCAACGAACGCCGACCTGAAAAAGGCGGTTGAGGAAAGGAAATTCCGGGAAGACCTTTATTACCGGCTGAATGTTATGGAAATCCGTTTGCCGGAGTTAAGGGAGAGAAAAGAGGACATACCTCTTCTGGCAGAACATTTCATAAAAACATACAACATGGAATTCAACAAGAACATAAAAGGCATCTCTGCGGACGCATTAAAGGCGCTTACAAATTATAACTGGCCCGGCAATGTCAGGGAGTTGCGTAACGTTATTGAACGGGCGGTTGTCCTGTCAAGGGGAGACATTTTGACGCCCGTAGTCCTCCCCGCAGACATACTGTTTTCAGACGAAGCGGGCAGGGACGGGTATGCCCGGAAAATTACGTTTAAAAACGCCAAAAATGAATTTGAAAAACAATTCATCAGGAAGGTTATGGAAAAAACAAACAATAACCAGACAAAAGCGGCGAAATTACTTGGCGTCCATAGAAATACGATAAGGAATAAATTAAGTCCACCCCGCACTGCCCCTCGTTAAAACCTCCCCCGTAAAAATCCTTTTATAAAGCGTTAGGTTGCAGCACAAATATTTTCGTTAAACATTGCACCTGTGCTTGTGCTGACTGCATAAGGATTTCAGCACCGGCAAAAACCTCCTACCCTGCCGTTGTTATTGATTTCCGTCTCAAAACCAAATAGAAGCATCAAAAAACCAGGTTAGCAGAAGAATTGCATGATATAGTTTATCGGGGCAGGCGGAATAAAACCAGGCAAGTCCGTCATTATATAGACAAACTTAATCCAGGGGATGCAATTAATGGAAAAACACCGCGTAGTAATTACAGGGATGGGCGTCATAGCCCCGAACGGCATCGGGAAAGCGAATTTCTGGAATGCGATAAAAAACGGGGAATCGGGGATTAAAAAAATCACCCGTTTTGACGTTTCCGAATACCCAAGTAAAGTGGCCGGGGAGGTACAGGATTTTTTGCCGCAACATTTTATGGACGCAAAACAGGCGAAACATTTCAGCAGGTTCATGCAGTTTGCAATGGCTGCAACCCGGCTGGCTGTTGATGACTCAGGGCTGAATTTATCCTCCGAAGACCCGTACCGGACGGGCGCATTCCTCGGGACGTCCATAGGCGGGCAGGAGGTTGACGAAGACCAGTTCCTCGTTTTTCAAAAAAAGGGAGTAAACAGGATAAGCCCGTTTACCGTCGCCACGGTCAACAACAATATGGCCGTAAGTGCGATATGCGCCGGGTTCGGTATAAAGGGGCCCAACATGACGATGTGCACCGGCTGTTCGTCCGCACTCGTTTCACTCTCTTACGGTTATGATTTGATATCAACCGGAAGATTAAACATTGCAATTACGGGCGGGAGCGAGGCGCCGCTTGTTCCCTTTGCATTTGACACCTTCTGCGCTGCGAACGTCCTTACGAGGAAAAACGGCAGGCCGGAACTTGCAAGCAGGCCATTTGACAGGGACAGGGACGGTTACGTCCTTTCAGAGGGCGCCTGCGTCGTTATAATTGAAGAGATGCAACACGCGATTAACAGGAAAGCGGACATATACGCCGAGGTCGCCGGCTACGGGATAACGAACGATTCTTACAGTGTTTACAAGATGGAACCCACGGGAGCGGAGGTAGTTGAAACAATGAGGCAGGCCATCGGTAGCGCTGGCGCTGAACCCGCGGAGATTGACTACATAAACGCCCACGGCAGTTCCTCAGTGGTTTCGGACAGACGGGAGACGTCTGCAATCAAGACGGTCTTCGGAGAGGATGCATACCGCATCCCCGTCAGTTCAATAAAGTCAATGATAGGCCAGCCGCTTGCCGCCACGGGGGGCTTTCAGGTAACCGCTTCCGTTATGGCCATCAGGGAGGGTTTTATTCCACCGACGATAAATTATGAAAACCAGGACCCCGAGTGTGATTTAAACTATGTCCCGAACAGGGCGTACCGGAAGGAGATAAAAACCGTCCTGATAAACTCTTTCGGCGTGGGCGGCAATAATACATCGGTGGTGGTTAGAAAATGTATGAACATAAATTGATTTATTCGGTTTTTATAATGGTCTTTATGGTCGCGATGTTTGCCGTAAGGTTCATTGAACTCAGGTGGTGCGTCGTTTCAAAAGAAAAGGGGAAGGTGAAGGAAAACTGGACGGTGCCGGTCCTGGGGCTGGCATATTTACTGACGATAACTGCCTCGCTGTATGAATATTTCTCGTTAAAAAGAGAAATCAACGGGATAATTTTTACGGCGGCAATTTTTCTTATGTGTGTCAGGTTCGTCTTAAAATACTGGTCTGCGAGGACGTTAGGTGAATATTACAGCCCGCGGGTGGAAATAAGGAATCAACACAAACTTGTCCAATCAGGACCTTACAGGTGGGTAAGGCATCCGATTTACTTAGCGAGAATAATTGATTCTCTGTCCCTCCCGCTTTTAGCCGGCGCCTGCATCACGGCATTTTTCTCCGTACTTTTGCACATACTGATTTTACAGGTAAGAATAAACATTGAAGAAAGGGCGCTTGTAGAGGAATTTGGCGACGAGTACGTAAGATACCGGCAATCAACCCCTGCGTATATCCCGGGGTTAAGGATTAAACTATGAAAATACTTTTAATCCAGCCGCCGCTCAACCGCAACCTTATCGGGTCAGGGGTTATGTATCTGAGCGAACCGCTGGCTCTTGAGGTGGTTGCGGCATCCGTCCCTGAGCATGCCGTCCGGATAATTGATATGAGGTTAGACCCCGGATTGCAAAAATGTTTAAATGAATTTCAGCCGGATGTCGTTGGCATAACCGCCCTGACGCCCGACGTGTATCTTGCATGCGGGATACTTAAGGAAGTTAAAGATTTTAGGTCTGATATATTTACTGTCGTCGGCGGGCACCACGCGACAATGGTCCCGCAGGACTTCAACAGGGGGTTTGTTGACGCCATCGTTACCGGCGAGGGCCAGCAGGCGTTCGTCGGCATAGTGGGGGTTCTTGCGTCGGGCAGGGGGAGAGAAGGCATAAAACTGGTAAGAGGCCTGCTTATACCTGAAAACGGCAAACTCCATGCCACTCCGGAAAGGGAGATGCCGTCTAACCTGGATGATTTCCCTTTGCCTGCAAGGCGCCTCACGCAGGAATACCGGCAGAATTACTTCAGGGCTTCATGGAGACCGGTTGCATCCCTGATGACTTCGCGCGGGTGTCCGTTCAGGTGTAACTTCTGCGCCGTCTGGAAACACGAGAAGGGCAGGTACAGGGTGAGGAGTGCGGAGAAAATCCTTGAGGAGATTGAGTCGCTGCAGGAGCCGTACGTAAGTATTTGCGACGACAACTTCCTGCAGGACATCGTGCGGGCGGACAGGTTGTACCGCCTGATAAAAGAAAACGGCATCCGGAAAAAATTCAAGATTATCGCCCGTTCAGACGTGGTGGTGAAGCACCCCGGCATAATGGAAAAATACAGGGAGATAGGCACGGAACTCGTCCTCCTGGGGATTGAGTCGTTCAGGGACGAGGAGTTAAAATCGTTCAACAAGCGTAACACGGTGGAGAACAATGACCTGGCGATAAATATCCTCCACAAAAACGGAATTACGGTAATCGCGCAGTTTATAATAAAGCCGGAATACACTGAAAGGGACTTTCAGGAACTCGGCGATTACGTTGAGAGGATGGGGCTGAAGCACCCGATATTTTCAGTCCTCACCCCGCTGCCCGGCACGGATTTATATCACCAGAGATTCAACGACCTGCTGACGCACAATTATGAGTATTATGATTTTATACACTGCGTCCTGCCGACGAAAATTGAGAGGAAGAAGTTTTACAAATGCCTGGCTGATTTATACATGAGGTGTTATACCTACGAGGACAGTAAGGGGGAAACGGGTTCGCCGCACCCGGAAAGGATAGTCAACGATAAAATCATCAGGGAACTCTATTCGTCAATACTGGATGCATACAATATATCCTGAAATATTATTTATGTCCTGCCGTTAAAAATTAAAAATAATTTTATATAATAAACATTGGGGGAACATATAAATAGTAATTTTGGCATATATATAAAAGTATTAAGTATTTAATGGGATTGGGTATAACAAATGATACACTATTTGCAATGGATTTTTTCCTGCTGTTTGAACGTGGCAATCGGTATATTTGTTTACCTGAAAGGCAGGAGACAAAATCTCAATAGAACATTTGCTTTTTTTACGGTTTGTATTTTCGGGTGGTCTTTGGGTGTTCTTGGGCTCTACGTATCTCCGGACGCTGAATTTGCAAGGGAATGGGCACGTTTTTCATTTGTCGGTTTGTTTTTTATTCCTTCAGCCGGGTTCCATTTTATGGTTTTGCTGTCCAAGAAGGATGAGGCGTTCTATAAAAAACCCGTTATCATTTCTTACATTATCTCGGCAATATTTTTCCTGTTGAATATATCGGGGTTTCTGGTGAAAGATTTTGTAAAGATTGGCTGGAAATACACGCCCGCATTTACCCTCCCATACACTCTGTTCTGTCTCAACCTCCTCTTCTGGATCGGATGGGGTATTGTTTTGGTATTCAGTGTGTATAAAACAAGTAAGTCAGCAATATTCAGAAACCAGTTGAAATATTTTATTCTGGGCATAGTCCTCACGCTGTTGTTCGGGCTGGGGAATTTTTTGCTTACCGCCGGGTTAAAGGCGTATCCTGCCGGCGGTATGGCGAGTATATTCTGGACGGGTCTTGTCGCCTATGCAATAGTAAAACACAGGGCTATGGAGATAGAAATCATCATCAGGCAGGGAATAATTTACGCCCTGCTGACCGCCATGCTGGTTGGGATTTACTCGCTGGTTGTGGGTATTTTTTATCTGGTTTTTGGGGGACTGTTCCTTGCCCGGTCTTCCCTTTTTGTTAATGCCGTAACGGCGATGATTATCGCCCTAATGTTTTCTGTCGTGAAAGATAGAATACAGAATCTGGTTGACAGGTTATTTTTCAGGGAGAGGCACGACCACCAGAACGCCCTTACGGAACTTGCCCGGGAACTTAACGCAATAATTGAACCCGGGAAACTTTTTTCTTTTATCATTGATTCAATTACGGGCACAATGCATTCGGAGAGGGCTTTTATAATGCTCATGGACGAGCGGTCAGGGGAATTCAGAATAGTCCAATCAA
>JAHJSO010000163.1 GCA_018830385.1 Elusimicrobiota bacterium
AACATGGGATGCATGCCACTACACGAGTTACGGCCGCATGGCCGGCGGCTCCAACCCGAGGCACAAACTGTTTGAGAGGTTCCGGAACAGGTACCAGTGCAAATTCAATTTCAGAAGGGAGAATTTTGGCGTGTACGCCTGCACCGGCTGCGGAAGGTGCTTTGAGGTGTGTCCCGGGAAGATTGATATAAGGAAAGTGATGGCAGGGCTATGACAAACAATCCATATCTGCCGGTAAAATCAAAAATAGAAAAGGTCATTGATGAAACGGCGACAATTAAAACGTTCGTTTTAAGGCCCGAAAAACCGGTGACGTTTGAGACAGGGCAGTTTGTCCAGGTTACCGTACCGGGCATAGGCGAGGCGCCATTTACGCCGTCGTCCTCTCCCTACGTTAAAGACACGGTTGAAATAACCGTGATGAAAGTCGGCAGGGTCACGGAAAAACTACACCGGTCAAAGGCGGGAGACCCGGTCGGCATCAGAGGCCCTTACGGGAAGGGCTACCCGGTTGATAAGTTTTTCAACAAGGAAGTGCTGATTGTCGGCGGCGGTGTCGGGATGGCTCCGTTGAGGTCGCTCCTGTTGACGCTCATCAAACAGATAGACAGGTTTAAGAAGGTAATTCTTTGCTACGGGGTAAAGATGCCCGAGGACGTCGTTTACAAACATCTTTTTCCTGAGTGGGAAAAAATACAGAAACTTGAAATACTCAGGAGCGTTGACAGGTGTTCCGTTGAGGCGCGCTGGGACGGGACGGTCGGCGTTGTGACCTGCCTGCTGGATAATGTCAAAATTAACGTTCCGGGCTCGGTTGCCATCGTGTGCGGGCCTCCGGTAATGATGAAATTCACGACGCTGAAACTGGTTGAGCAGGGGCACAGGCCGGAGAACATTTATCTTTCAATGGAAAGAAACATGAGCTGCGGGCTCGGCAAATGCGGGCACTGCGGTATAGGGCCTTATTTTGTATGTAAGGACGGGCCTGTATTTACCTACGATCAGTTAAAGAATGAGCCCGACCTGTGGGCGTAAGTTCACGGCCATAGGCCTACGGCCATAGATCTACGAGTATACATTTATGAAGAGAATTTTCCTGGACATAGAGAAGTGCTATAAATGCAAAAGGTGCGTTGCAAAGTGCAGTTATCCAGGCCACAGCAGCAACATTATGCCCGTTCCCATGGAGAATAAGGGGATAGAGAAACTGCTTGCAAAAGCGGCGCAGTATGTTATATGTCGCCGGTGCGAGAAACCGTTTTGCATTGAAGCGTGCCCGGTTGAAGCCCTTGAAAAGAATGCGCAGGGTATCCTGCAGAGGTATTCAATGAGGTGCATATCATGCAAGAACTGCAGCGTGGCGTGCCCGTTCGGGGTAATCTATCCGGAGATTCTTCCTTATAAAACATCCCAGTGCGATTACTGCGCAGGCAGGGCAGACAACAAACCGCCGCTATGTGTTGAGACCTGCACTGAGGGGGCAATTAAATACGTTGACCTTGAGGAATCAAAAGAAAAAAATATATATTTTATAGGGAAAAACCTGGCTGTTCACGGCATTCCGTGGAACCCTGAAGCGAAAGTAGGTGAACCTACAGGTGAACCCCGATGAACCAAATGATTGATTTTCTTATTTTCCCCGGTTTACTCTTTACCGCCGTCTGCGGGATGCTCGCTAGTTTTGTTGACAGAAAGGTAACTGCCCGCGTCCAGTGGCGGAAAGGGCCGCCTCTTTTCCAGCCCGTATATGATTTTGTGAAACTCATGGGCAAGGAAATGGTCGTCCCGTCCGGTGCCCACCTGTTGACGTTTCTTGCAGCCCCGCTTTTCGGTCTTTCTGCAATTGTGTCGGTTTCCATTATCGTGTGGAACGCTCTTTCCGGCGGTTCCGCGGGTTTTTCCGGGGATTTAATCGTTGTCGTTTATCTTCTTGCGATACCCTCTATTGCCGTTATAATGGGAGGTTTTGCGTCCAACAATCCCATAGCATCGTTAGGCGCCAGCAGGGAAATGAAACTCATGCTCGCTTACGAACTGCCGTTTATACTTGCCGTAATGGTAACGGTTATAAAGACGGGCAGTATAAATATGACGCACGTCGTCCGTGCCCAGGCCGGCGCAGGGGCGTCGGCGGTAGCCGGCTCACCCTCAGGTATAATCGCCCTTGCGGTGGCAGTTTTCTGTATTCAGGCGAAATTAGGGCTTGTCCCGTTTGACATACCCGAAGCGGAGCAGGAAATAATCGCGGGGCCCCTTATAGAATATTCCGGCCCGGCGCTGGGTGTCATAAAACTCACCCGGTGGATGATGCTTTTTGTCGTCCCGTCTTTTGCAGTGGCGGTGTTTTTCCCGTCGTCAACGTTTGCCGGAAATATTTTGAGATATGTTTTGCTGCTGGTGGTGGCTATTCTGTTGCGGAATACAAACCCGCGGGTAAGGATAGACCAGGCGATAAAATTTTTCTGGTTTTATACGGGGCCGGTATCGTTGCTGGCGGTCGGGCTCGCTCTCGCAGGGAAATAATACAGGAGTCATTGCGAGGCGAAGCCGAAGCAATCTCATAAGACAAGGGGATTGCTTCGGGACTTTGTCCCTCGCAATGACAATTCGTAACGGAGACTGCTGTCATTGCGAGAAGCGTTAGCGACGAAGCAATCTCATCGCCCAGTAAAACAGATGAAGTAATTGAGTAAAGGATATGAGCATAACGCTTAATGCACTTACAAAATCAATATGGGTTTTCCATGCGGCGTGCAGCCCATGTAATAACTGTGACATAGAAATACTGGATGCCCTCACGCCCCGGTTTGATTTAGAGCGTTTCGGGATTGTGCTGGTGGGCAGTATAAGGCATGCCGACGCAATGCTGGTTACGGGTGTGCCGAACATGAAGACGGCACCGAGGATAAAATATATATACGACCAGATGCCCAAACCCGGGGTCGTTATTGCTGTTGGAACCTGTCCCTGTGGCGGGAATATGTTTAGACATTCATACAACTTTGTAAAACCGCTGGATGAGATTATCCCTGTTAACGCATACGTCCCCGGATGCCCGCCCAAGCCGGAAGCACTGATTATGGGCGTCGTTAAACTCATAAAAGCATTGAAAGGTGAAAAATGAAGGACAAAGAAATAAAAATGAATATCATTGAAACCATAAAAGAAAAATTAGGCGACAGGATAATCATATTTTTTGAGAAAAACCCGCAGAGATATTATATTGACATTTCTACGGGGAGCATTCTGGAATCTGCAAAAATAATGTTTAATGATATGGGATGCAGGTTCGCCATTGCAAGCGGGGTTGACACTAAAGAAGGGATAGAGATTCTGTATCATTTTTCGCACGATAAAACAGGGAAGATGATTACCCTGCGGGTGCTTCTGAAGAACAAAGAAAAGCCGGAGATTGAATCAATCAGCCGGATAATTAAAGGGGCGGAATGGATTGAGCGTGAAATATGGGAGATGTTAGGGGTTAATTTCAGGAATCACCCCGGGCTGAAACGTCTCCTGCTGGCACCCGACTGGCCCGAAGGCAAATATCCTCTACGGAGAAACACAGAATGACAGACAAAAAGAAAACGGTTATACCGATAGGGCCGTATCACCCCCTGCAGGAAGAGCCGGAATTTTTCAAACTATACGTTGACGGAGAAAAGGTCACCGGGCTTGACATAGAAATCGGCTATAACCACAGGGGCATAGAAAAACTTTCGGAGAGCAAACACTTTGACCAGGTGGCTTTCCTCGTTGAGAGGATTTGCGGTATTTGTTCCACAAGCCACCCGTTCGCCTATGTCCAGGCGGTTGAGGACATTGC
>JAHJSO010000164.1 GCA_018830385.1 Elusimicrobiota bacterium
CGCCTTTGTGCCGTTCGGCGCACTGGGGGTTTCTCACCGCCTGTCTCTTTCCATGAAGATAGGCACGGTGTTCGGCAAAAAGGCAGACGCACCTGCATCCGCAGAACCGGCCGAAATACGGCAAAAGCCCCCGGCTCCGCTCCCGATTTTGACCGCTGAAAAAACAAAAGTTGATTTGTCAAAAATCCCGTTCGTTTACAGGCCATTCACGGCGAAAACCAATCTGCGGGACATAAACCCGTCGGGGATCGCGGTGTTCAGGTTTGAGATTGAAGACAGCACGGGCGGGATTTCCGTAATACATGGGACGGTGAGATCGCGTTCCTTTATGGCCAGGGTTGATTTTGAGATAGGAGAATGGACGCCCCTACCCGGCTCGCATGTCTCCGGTATGGAAGTGGTCAGATACTTTAACGTCAAAAAGAATTTTGCCGAAGAGGTCATCGGGGCGGAGATTACCCTGCGTCTCCCGAAGGCGGATATCGTCCGGGGACAGGGGAAAATTTACGTCCAACTGCTGGACGGCAGCGGTACGATTATTGAGCCGGAAATTTCCGAGGAGGGGGAATATTTGTATTACCGTTTCCGTCTTGATAAACTCTCGCCATTTGCGGTGGTGAAACAGGGGAGAAATCCAATCAAAAATTAAAAAAGATATTCAGCCAGATAAAATTTGATAGGGAATAATTAAATGAATAAACTAAAACTTGGAAAATTTGAAACAAAAAATATTGAATACAAAGAGGCAAAAAGTCGGTTGCCTGAAAACACTTATAAGACGATTTCATCTTTTGCAAACACAAAAGGTGGAGTAATCTATTTGGGTATAAAACAGGATGGAGATAGGATAATCAGGCAGGGAGTGGAAAATCCGCAAAAGATTGTTGATGATTTGGTTTCAACGGTCAGTCAGAAGTATAATTTTTGTCCAGTCATTAAACCCGTCATAGAAAAGACAGGGATATTCAGAGGTTTTATCAGGAGCGAGAAGGTTCACTTGATGCGCATACATTACCATGGCAGGACTGCTTCTTTTTGGTAAAACTACGGAAATTAAAAGGCATGTCCCTCATTTCAGGATTGATGTAATCAGGATAAGGGGAATAGAATGGGGCAAGGATAAAGACCCTTTCTTGTCTGCCGACTTATTCGGCAATCTTTTAAATATCAGGATACAGGTCATTGATATATTTGAGAGATTTTTCCTGACGCCGTTTAAGCTCGGTAAAGACCTGACCCGTATAGACGATGACCCGTTCAAGAATGCGTTGAGAGAAGCTCTGAGCAATCTCCTGATGCACCAGAACTATTTTCATTATTCTCCTTCACAAATCAGGATTTATAATGACAGAATTGAATTTTATAATCCCGGGTATTCACTTAAAGACCCTGATAATTTTGCAACTCCCGGCTCTGAATTGCGTAATAGCCTGATTACTCCTGTGTTTTACGATATGGGTTGGGCTGAATCAAAAGGTACAGGTTTTCGGACGCAGATTTTAGAATTGAAAAAATACGGATTACCGGAAGCCAAATGGGAAAGTGATGAGAAAAATGATAAGTTTACAATAGTATTTCCTTACCCCGAGGAACAGGTTGGTCAACGAGTCGCCCCACAAGTCACTGACCAAGTCACCGCACAAGTTACCGCACAAGTGGAAAAGAGAGACAGGATAGCTAAAATATTAAAATTTTGCGAGCAGCCGCAAACATTAAAAGAAATGATGCAATTCATAAATCTGAAACACAGGGTATACTTTTTAAAAGAAATATTAACACCTTTATTAGAGAAAAAATATTTAAAGCGGACAATACCCGATAAACCAAAAAGCAGGTTTCAGAAATACATAACGAGTAAAAGGATTAAATGAAAGACCACTCCCGGAAATTCTTGAAGATATCAAAACGCTTGATGAAAAATCAAAAGAACTGGATAAAGAATTAAAAAAGATATTCAGCCAGATAAAATTTTAATGTGTTTTGTAGGGCAGAGATTTAGCCCTGCTAAGACAGATGTTAAAAACAGGAGAAAAATGTGACAACAAAAATAGCGGTTTTCAAAGGTAAAGGTATCAGAAAAACAATTCATAAGAATGAATGGTGGTTTGTTATTGTGGATGTGATATCGGCATTAACGGATTCTACAGATCCAAGTGGCTATTTAAAAGATATGCGTAGAAGAGATGAGCAATTACATAAAGGGTGGGGGCAAATTGCCACCCCCCTTCCCGTTAAGACAGAGGGTGGCATACAAAAACTGAATTGTGCTAATACAGAAGGTATATTTCGTATTATTCAGACAATCCCTTCGCCAAAGGCGGAGCCGTTTAAGAGGTGGCTGGCAAAAGTCGGATATGAGCGTATACAGGAAATAGAAAACCCCGAGATTGCAACCAAAAGGACAAGAGCATTATATAAGGCAAAAGGATATTCTGATGCATGGATAGAAAAAAGAGTGCGTGGAATTGCCATAAGAGAAGACCTGACAGATGAGTGGGATAAAAGAGGAGTAAAAGAAGATAGGGAGTATTCAATATTAACAGCAGAAATCTCAAAAGCAACCTTTGGGATGACACCATCAGAATATATGAAATATAAAGGGCTGGATAGAGAAAACCTAAGAGACCATATGACTGACCTTGAACTGATTTTCTCAATGTTAGGTGAAGCTTCCACTACAGAAATAACCAAGAAGAGAGATGCTCAGGGTTTTATAGAAAATAAGCAGGCAGCAAAAGAAGGCGGAAAAATTGCAGGAAATGCCAGGAAGGAACTTGAAAGAAAAGCAAAGAGTAAAGTGGTTTCCAAAGAGAATTACTTAGATAAACCACAGGATAAGAAACTATTAAAATGAGTAATTTGCGATACAGTGTTGCGTAATTCTGAAAATCGCAGACGGAAAAGATGTCATTGCGAGGAATGTAATGACGAAGCAGTCACGATGCAACATCTCTTTACGCATGGAACTCGCGGGGAAAAAACAAAACAAACAGAAATCTGTGGTGAGCAGGGTCGAACCATCGGCGAAATCCCTGAAAGATGGGAAGTGGTTGAATTAAGCAGCATTTGTGATTACGCAACTAGAAAATTGACATGGCCGGTGTATATCTCCGGTAGCCAAAGTTAATGAATAATCATACTATAGCAAAAAACATCCTAATTCACAAACAGATAGGTGAGGTTGTTTCTGAATTTAACAGGGAGAATATTGACTTTATACTCCTGAAGGGGGCGGCACTCATAGAGATATTTCCCGACTATGCCTTTTCCCGCGATATGGAAGATATAGACATCCTGGTAAAAAAAAGGTCTTTTTTGATGGCGAAACACATCCTGATAAACATTGGATATTCCTGTGCAATAGAGGACCCTGGTGCATTTTTTAAGCAGGGGTTTCCCGCCCGTATTGACCTGTGTGATGGGTTGTGGTATCTGGACAGATCCGAGAACATCCTGTTGTTTAAAGAAGCAAAAATTTTTTTTGATATATCCGTTCTTTCCCCGGAGGATTTTTACATCCATGTTTTTGCGCACGCCTTTTTACATCACGCCAGAAGAGAGAGGGCGTGGTTGGATGACTTGGCATTGCTTTCCGAGAGGTGGGCAGAGACAATAGATAAAAAGACATTAAGTTTAAAAATAAAAAAATACGGGTTTGACAGGGTGAGTAGCAACCCTTTTTATAACTGGTTTCTTGACAAGGAAATACCGCTTAAAGGACACATATTCAGATTTTTTTTCCTCCCGGTGAGAAAAAAGTTTTTATACATCAACGACCTTTTA
>JAHJSO010000165.1 GCA_018830385.1 Elusimicrobiota bacterium
ATCTCCAAACCTGATTTTCGGACACTACCCGGAAGACACCCACCAGGACCACAGGAACGTTGCACAGGCGACAATCACCGCTACAAGATATGCCCGGAATGTCCTGTTTTACGAGGTCCCGACATCAATAAACTTTTCGCCGAGCGTTTTTGTTGACGTCAGGAAAACGATAAAACAAAAATTTCTCATCCTCGGAATGCACCGCTCACAGGTCCAAGCCACAAAGGTTGCGGGCCTTTCCATACTTGAAAGCAGCCGTTCGTGTACAATATTCCGCGGTTTCCAGAACAGGGTAAAATACGCCGAGGGGTTTACGCCCCTGCGTCTTGCCCTGGACTTTAATATATGAACGTAAAAACCTCCCACAAGATTTATCTCCTGTTAACGGCGGGCGTCGTGCTTTATCTCCTTCATCCGAAAGGCGGTACATGGTCTTATATAATCGGGGTCCGATGGCTGTATGTTTTCCTCCTCTCTTTCTTCCTGAGCATATTCTTTACAATAATAGCCATATACTCAGCCCACAAACTGAAACTCCTGGACCACCCTGACGGGAGGAAGGTGCATATTCTTCCGACGCCGAGGATAGGGGGCATAGCCATTTTCCTGGCGTTCCTGTTCACGCTGCTCCGTAATTTGCAATTTTCAAGAGAACTGATGGGACTCCTGATCGGCGGGACGATAATTTTCATTCTCGGTTTACTTGACGACGTTTACCCGCTGGGCGCTGTCCCGAGAATTGCACTGCAAATACTCGCCTCACTTATAGTTATAAAAAGCGGGGTGTCCATCACCTTCATCCCGTCGCACTGGCCTATGGAGAAACTGCTTGAGGCAATTATAACCGTCCTGTGGTTTATCGGCATCGCCAATGCGGTGAATTTTCTGGATGGCATTGACGGGCTTGTTTCCTCTTTCGGCGTAATGTGTTCCCTGTTGTTCTTCCTCATAGCCATGCCGACCGAACAGACTTTCCTGGGTTTTTTGTGCATCGCGCTGGCCGGGGCCTGCACCGGATTTTTATTTTTCAACTGGAACCCCGCAAAAATATTTTTAGGCGATTCCGGCTCAACCTTTATCGGGTTCGTGCTCGCCGGAATAGGGGTTATGGGTAGCTGGGCGGAAAACAACCCCGTGGTGGCGTTGTCAACCCCGTTGCTGATTCTCGGCATACCTATATTTGACATGATTTACACAACAATCTCCCGCATAAAAAACGGGCGGGTCCGGAATGTCCGGCAGTGGCTGGAGTATGTCGGCAAAGATCACTTTCACCACCGTCTTATGAAAATGGGATTCTCAATACCTCGGAGCGTGGGTTTTATTGTCTTGCTGAGTTTGTCACTGGGGCTGGGGGCGCTTGTTATACGGGACGCGGGCACAACCGGCTCTTTAATACTAATCGTACAGGCAACCGTATTTTTCCTTGTCGTGGTTCTGCTTATGCTTACAGGCAGACAGATTGCCGACTGACACACATCTTCTTAGATGCTATAATCCCCCTGAGAGCGGGTGGGAATCACTGGTTGTACTCTTAGAAAGGAGACAATGAAGAATGGCAAAAAAACAGAAAAATGGTAAAGTTCTTATCGTAGATGACGAGCCCGACATGGTACTTGTTTTAGGTGATTTCCTTGCCAAAGAGGGGTTCAAGGTATATACATCACATTCGGGGGAACAGGCGATTGAAAAAATAAAAAACGAGCAAATTGATATGGTTTTACTTGACCTTGCCATGCCGGGGATGGGCGGGCTTGAAACCCTTGTTGAAATAAAAAAAATCAAACCAGAGACACATGTTATGATGATTACTGCTTACAGGGATGCAGAAAAGGTGGTGCAGGCGTTCCGTCTGGGGGCTTTTGATTGCATATTCAAACCGTTTGATTTTAAATATCTCAGGGAAAGTATTTTCGCTAAACTTCTTGAGTAAGTTATCCCGGGGCGATAATCACCCCTGCCGCCATATAAACCGGGCATCTTATGTACAACATCTCGGTTCAGTGCGACGATGAAGCAAT
>JAHJSO010000166.1 GCA_018830385.1 Elusimicrobiota bacterium
AAAAACCAGAAGACGCACACGCGGGTGGGCCTTTTTGCCTTTCAGTATTTTCGCTGCAATGCGTAAATCGCTGAGCCATCCGTTCGTGCACGAACCTATAACCGCCTGGTCTATTGATATTCCGTCCGCTTCTGAAACCGGCCTGGACTTGGACGGCAGGTGCGGGAAAGCGACCTGCGGTTCTATTTTACCTACGTCTATCTCCATGACGCCCTCATATTCGGCGTCCCTGTCGGAAGTCAGGCCCTTCGCCCTGTTTTCCATTATTCCGTTTTTCGCCCCGCCCTCTATTGACATGTTGCACATTGTGAACCTTTCCGGCATGGGCATTGATTCTATTACGGGACCTGTAAACTCCATCGTTTTGTAGTTCGCCCCGTCAACGCCTATTTTACCTATCGTCCAGAGTATGAGGTCCTTGCCGTAAACCCATTTATTCCTCCTGCCTGAATATACGAACTTAACCGCCGCGGGGACTTTCAGCCAGATTTTACCCGTCGCCCAGACGACGGAAATGTCAGTTGAACCGACGCCGGTGGCGAAAGCCCCGAGCGCCCCGTAAGTGCAGGTATGCGAGTCCGCTCCTATAACCACCTGCCCCGGTAAAACAATCTTCTGCTCGGGCAGGAGTGCGTGTTCTATGCCGACCCTCCCGCCGTCAAAGAAATATTTAAGTTTCTGTTCCGTCGCAAACTCTCTTATGAATTTACACTGCTGGGCGGAGGATATGTCCTTGTTGGGCGTAAAATGATCAAGGACTATCACCACCCTGTTTTTGTTAAACACCCTCTCCAGCCCGAATTTCTTAAACTGTTCAATTGCCAGCGGGGAGGTAATATCATTGCTGAGGGCGATGTCAACCTTTGCCTCTATAAACTCTCCCGGCATAACTGTTTTCTTGCCGCAGTGTTTCGCGAGTACCTTTTGCGTTAATGTTTGTTTAGCCATTTTATTGTCCTGCATCCGTCCTACATCTGCACCTTTGTTTTATTCTGTTCTTCTCTGCAACCGGCTGGACGATTTTATTTAAAACATCTATGTATGACTTTATGCTGCCTTCAAGTATATCGGTTGAAGTCCCCCTGCCCGTCCAAATATCCCCGCCGTACCTGACTTTCAACGATACCTCGCCCTGGGCATCCTTGCCGATTGTTACCGACCTTATAGAATAATCAATCAGTTTCGGATGACTCTTCCATTTAAGGCATTTTGCGACGATCTTATCCGCCGCCTTAAACGCCGCGTCAACGGGCCCGTCCCCCGAGGCGCTCTCCTGCAGGGTAACTGTCCTCTGCGAACCGGGCTGTCTCACATGGAGTTTAACCGTTGCATCCGGGGTAAGAGACGTGCCCGTGGTGACCCGAAAACCAGCCATGGAAAAAAACTTATGCTTCTTCGTTGTCCTCTCCTCAACAAGGGATATTATGTCCTCATCAAACACGTATTTCTTCTTATCGGTAAGCGCCTTAAACTCACGGAAAAGAGAGTCCACCAACGAGGAGCGGACACTGAAACCCATCTCGCCCAGACGTTTTGAGAACGCATGCCTGCCCGAGTGTTTCCCAAGAACAATATTGCTTGATGGAATACCCACCGACTGGGGCGTCATTATCTCATAGGTAAGCCGCTTCTTGAGGACACCGTCCTGATGAATGCCCGCCTCGTGTGCAAAAGCATTTGCCCCCACTATTGCCTTGTTGGGCTGAACTGCTAACCCTGTGAGATGTGAAACCATCCTGCTGGTTTTGTATATCTGCCTGGCGTCAACTGAAGGCGGTTCAATGTTAAACCTCCTGAAAAACGCTCTTCTTGTCCTGAGTATCATAACAATCTCTTCCAAACTGGCATTCCCCGCCCGCTCGCCTATGCCGTTTATGGTGCATTCCACCTGCCTGGCGCCGTTGATTATGGCGGAGATTGAATTGGAAACAGCGAGCCCCAGGTCATTGTGGCAATGCACACTCAATACGACCCTGTCCAGCAGGGGAACCTTTTCAAGCAGGGTTTTTATGATGTTTGAAAATTCATCCGGCACGGTATAACCCACGGTGTCGGGAATGTTTATCGTCGCCGCTCCCGCCTTAACCGCCGTCTCAACTACTCTGCAGAGATAGTCAATGTCGCTGCGGGCTGCGTCCTCGGCTGAGAACTCAACGTCATCGCACAGATTGCGGGCATACCTTACCGCTTCACGTGTAATATCCAGGACATCCTCCCTGCTTTTTTTCAGTTTATACTTCAGGTGGATGTCGGACGTAGCAATGAAAGTGTGAATCCTTTTCCTCGCGGCAGGCGCTATCGCCTCGGCGCATGTCTCAATGTCTTTTCTGACCGCCCTTGCAAGCCCCGATATGACGGGCCCCCTGACCTTCTTCGCCACAAGTTTTACCGACTCAAAATCACCCGGGCTTGAAACCGGAAACCCCGCCTCTATTATATCCACGCCTAACAGGTCTAACTGCCGCGCGATTTCAAGTTTTTGCGCCGGGTTCAAACTTGCGCCCGGGCATTGCTCCCCGTCTCTCAGTGTTGTATCAAAGATTAGTATTTTATTCATATAAAAACGCGTTTACACATGTCTCCGCCCTTTACGGCTCATCTGATACATCCGCCAGAAATAATTAACTATTCCTGAAATCAAATATGTAACAAAAATCACAAATATTATGTTTTCAGGGTAGGCGACTATTAGCAGAACAGCCACAATCAGCAAT
>JAHJSO010000167.1 GCA_018830385.1 Elusimicrobiota bacterium
GGCGCCTGCATCATACTGGATGTCGGCGCGAATGTTGACAGCAAACCTAAAAATTTACTACAATTTGCTCTAATGGGGAGCACGTACGTAAAAGATATCTTTGGTATCCGGTCCCCGCGTGTCGGCCTTCTCTCAATAGGCGAGGAAAGGAATAAAGGCAATGAGCTGACCCTTGAGGCATACGACCTGATTTCCGGGACAGACCTCAACTTTATCGGGAACATTGAAGGCAAGGACATCCCCCATGGGAAGGCGGACGTGGTTGTATGCGACGGTTTTACGGGTAACATCGTTCTGAAATTCGGCGAGGGGGTTGCAGAGATGCTGTTTAAACTGATAAAATTGGAATTGAAGAAACACCCGCTTGCATTCCTTTCAATACCTTTTCTCTGGGGAGCGCTGAAAGACCTCAGGAAACGTATTGATTATTCCGAATACGGCGGCGCCCCGCTGCTGGGTATAGACGGTGTGTGTATTATCTGTCACGGCATATCAAATTCAAAGGCGATAAAAAATGCACTCAGGGCCGCAAACGAATTTGTCAAAAAAGGCATAAATAAAAAAATATCCGGGGAAATGGAAAAATATAGAATGGAAGGCAACAATGAATGAAAAATTCGGAGTCCGGATCGCAGGCACCGGGTCATACCTGCCGGAAAAGGTGCTAACAAATTTTGACCTGGAAAAGATGGTTGATACGTCCGACCAGTGGATTATTGAACGGACAGGCATCAGGGAAAGAAGGATAGCCCCTGAAAACATGGTAACATCAGACCTGGCTGTTGAGGCGGCCAAAAAGGCGATTGAGGATGCGAAAATTTTACCCGGCGATATTGATTTGATAATCGTTGCCACCACCCTCCCGGATATGTACTTCCCTTCAACCGCATGTATCGTCCAGCAGAAACTGAATATAAGGAAAGCCGCGTGTTTTGACATCTCCGCCGCATGTAGCGGTTTTATCTATGGCCTTGCAGTTGCAAAATCAATGATAGAATCAGGCCCCTTCAAAACCTGCCTGCTGGTAGGCGCCGAGATGCTTTCAAAAATTACAAACTGGAAGGATAAGACAACCTGTATCCTCTTCGGCGATGGCGCTGGTGCTGCAATTCTAACCCGTTCAGAAACCAACAAAATACTTTCTGTTTACATGGAGGCGGATGGCAGATATTCCAACATCCTGGAACTACCTGCCGGGGGCTCAAGAATGCCTGCCAGTGAAAAGACGGTAAAGGAAGGACTGCATTTTATAAGAATGGAAGGAAAAGAGGTATTCAAACTTGCCGTCATGAAAATGCTGGAGGCATCCCGGAAAGCCCTGGAAGCCAGCGGGAAAAAGATTGAAGACCTTGCCCTGCTTATACCTCATCAAGCAAACCTGAGAATTATAGAAGCCATTGCTGAACGACTTACTCTTCCAAGAGAAAAGGTATTTGTAAACCTGGATAAATATGGAAATATCTCCGCTGCAACAACCATTATTGCACTTGACGAAGCGAGACAACAGGGCAGGGTAAAAACAGGGGACATTGTTGAACTTATTGCTTTTGGCGGAGGACTCACATGGGGGGCGGCGGTTATAGAATTATGAAATCGGGGTTTCCGTCCGCCTGTGAGTTCGGACACATTCGGCTACAGGGGGTAATAGAATTATGAAATACGCAATTGTTTTTCCGGGACAGGGCGCACAGCAGGTGGGAATGGGGAAGGAATTTCATGATGCTTTCCCTGCGGCAAAGGAAATTTTTGAATCAGCGAATAAAATACTTGGTTATGACATAAAAAGATTGATATTTGAGGGGCCCGAAGAGTCGCTAAAACAAACAATAAATACTCAGCCCGCTGTCTTTGTAACTTCAATTGCATGTCTGGAGGCGACAAAAACGAAATATCCAAAAATTCTGGAAGGGAGCATTTGCTCCGCAGGCCACTCGCTGGGCGAATATACCGCCCTTTATGCCGCAGGTGTGTTTGATTTTTCAACAGGGCTTCAACTTGTCCAAAAACGGGCTGAGTTCATTGAGGACTGTTGCCAAAAAACCCCGGGGACAATGGCTGCAATCGTGGGTCTTGATGAAATTAAACTCGCCGGACTCTGCCGGGAAATGCAGTCGCAGAACGGCGGCGTCGCGGAACTCGTCAATTTCAATGCCCCGGGACAGATAGTCATATCCGGCTCATTAAACACGGTCCAGGCGGTCGTGTTAAATGCAAAGGAGAGGGGTGCGCTCAAGGCGATACCGCTTGCCGTAAGCGGGGCTTTCCACTCGTCGCTGATGAACGAAGCGTCGCAAAAAATGCAA
>JAHJSO010000022.1 GCA_018830385.1 Elusimicrobiota bacterium
CACGTAGGTTGACACGTAGGTTGATGGCGGAATGATGTGTTTAAGCGGGGGGTGCGCAATCCGGTAGAGTTTTGACAGGGAGTGAACAGGTAGTCCCATCCCGGTGTCAATAAGAGAACTGCCGCCCCACGGGAGCCGGAATTTTATTACGTAGAATGTCGCCCCTGCCTTGCGGGCTATTGTCCTGGCAGCGTTAATTTCCTTCCTGTGTCTCTGCCCGTAGTCAAAGATCAGGCAGACAGGTCTAAACCCCCTGCTGATTGCATAATAGAGCGTCGTGGTTGAGTCCAGCCCGCCTGAAAGCAAAACGACCGCATTCTTCCCCACCGGCCCCGGCATTTTATCGTTGCCTCCCGCCGGGCCGCTGACGAGCGTTTTCATAAAAAGAAGCGGCCTGGTTGTCGCTTTCCCATACTGTTATTTTGCTGACTTTAATCTTCCCGGTTATTTTGTATTGTGTTTTTAATTTTTTTTGGATGGATTCAAAGACGTATTTCGCTATGTTTTCCGACGTGGGGTTAATGCGGTCAAAGGGGGGAAGTTTGTTGAGGTAACCATGGTCAAATTTAGACAGGACGGCATCAACCAATTTTTTTGCTTCGGTAAAATCAAACAGCATTTCTGACTTGTCCAGCCCGCCGCCCGCTAATGTGGTTTCAACCTTCCAGTTGTGGCCGTGCAGTTTTTCGCACTTACCCCTGTAGTTTCTCAGGTTGTGCGCGGATGAAAATTGTCTTATGAGTTTTATTTCAAACATTTTACGGTACCCCGGCGCCCCCGCTACCCCCGGCGCCATGAAATTTTTCAATGTCTATCTCTTTTACCGATTCTATTTTCCTGCCGAGGAACCTTTCCCCGGCCATGACGAACCTGTCCGGAGCGTCACTCACATAGAAATTATACGAAGGTTTCTTATTTTTTGAGAGAAGGTTTTTACACAACAGCAATGACTTTGCTTTCACAGCAGTGGCCCGCGCAGAGTCAATTATGTTTATGCCCCTGTCGAGGACTTCTATTATTACGTCCTTTATTAACGGGTAGTGAGTGCAACCCAGAATAAGGGTATCAATATTCCTGCCCCTGAGCGGCGACAGGTATTTTTCCGCTACTGATTTAACTATTTTTCTGCGGTCGCCCGAAGCGTTCCACCCTTCCTCTATAAGAGGGACGAACAGCGGGCACGGTACTGAAAATATTTGGACTCTTTTACGCATCCCCCCTGCAAGTTTTAGAATGGTCAGCGGGTAGGAATTGCTTTTTATGGTCCCCGCCGTCCCGATTACCCCTATCCTTCCGGACGCGCTGGTTTCAATGGCTTCCTCTGCTCCGGGTTCAATCACCCCCATAACGGGAATTTTTGTTTTTCTCCTGAGCAGCGGTAGAGCGAAAGATGAGGCGGTATTACATGCAACTATTACCGCCTTTATTTTTTTTGTCAGAAGAAAATCCAGTATCTGTCCGGAAAAATCCGTTACCGTTTTTCTGGATTTTGTCCCGTAGGGGACGCGTGCGGTGTCCCCGAAATATACCAGGGACTCCGACGGAAGTTGTCTCATGATTTCCTTTACGACCGTCAGGCCTCCTATGCCGGAATCAAAAATGCCGATTGGAAGATTTTGCATTATGGTCTCCCCTATTCAATGTACCTGCGGGTGTATTTCTTTATTCCTGAATAAACGGCATCGGCGATCTTTTTCTGGAACCTCCTTGAACGGAGTTTCGCCTCCTCGGCCGGATTTGAAATAAAAGCGGCTTCCACCAGTATAGCGGGCATCTGCGCCCCCCGGAGTACGTAAAAGCCCGCCTGCTTTATACCGCGGTTTTCTATCTTTAAGTTATGCGTGACTTCTTTTGTAATAAACGAACAAAGTTTTGACGACTCATTTATAAATTCGTTGACCACCATTGACCACAACAGCATCTGCAATTTTTCTCTTTTGGGGTCTAGTTTCTTTTTTTCTTTTTCAAGTTGCACGACTGAATTTTCAAGAGCGGCCGTTGCGAGAGCTTCGGGGTCGCTTGCCAGCTCCGACAGAAAGTATATTTCAAACCCGTTGGAGTCCTTTTTTAAACTCGCATTGCAGTGGATGGATATAAAAAGGTCTGCGCCCTGGGTGTTTGCCATGTTTGTCCTGTCAACGAGTGGGATGAAAGTGTCGTCTTTACGGGTTAAAATGACCTCATAGCCGTCCTCTTCAAGCAGATATGAGATATCCTGGGCGATGGCAAGGTTTATGTACTTTTCTTTTGTGCCGTTCGGGCCTACTGCACCGGGGTCGTCCCCGCCGTGCCCGGGGTCAAGGACAATCCTTATTTTAGCGGTACGGATGACTGCCGCTGCAACGAATCCGGCGGTTGTAGCGCCTGTAAGAGTGGTTGTTGCCGTGGCGAATTCAGAGGATGTAGCGGCGGCTGTGCGGGTATCTGTAGTTATGGCGAATTCAGTGGTTGTGGCGCCTGTAAGGGTTTCCCCGGCAACCCCTGTTGTTCCCACGTCAAAGACCAGCCGCAGGGGTTTTTCCTTTAATTTATAATCAACAATGCAATCATCACTGGCCAATCTAATTCTATATTCAACCACCCTGTATTTGTTCTGGACCGTTATTTGTTTTATGGCGCCTTCGTCAAATTCTAATTTTTCCGGCAGGGCGCGGGCATTGTAAAACACAATCTCGTATTCCTTTTTTGATTTAGGGGCCACCCTGAAATGGATTTTCTCGGCCAGCTCAATGTTGACCCGTGTCCTGCCGTCGTCAACATAATGCCTCGGGGAGAAAACATTCATAACGGTATCAAAAAACATAATGTTTTTGTCCGGGTCGTATGATACATTATACCCGGCCGTTTCCATAAAATCTTTGCCGGTGAAGAAATCGGCTGGGATGAAGGCATCGTTCCGGACGGTACGGATAGATGCAGGCAGTGTCCGTTTATTGGCGTTTATCAGGATATTTTTTGTCCCGAGGAAGAATGAAATCTGATTGTTGTTGACCGAAAGCAGGACCCTGCCTGAGACCCCGTACCATTTTATAGCCCCGCCGCAAGCCCTTGCAGTGTCTCTTAATGACAGGTACAGAATATTGTTGTATGTTTTTGCCGATATCGGCCTGCCCAGTTCGTCGTCTATTATGGTGGTGATTTTGTCCGGTTGGACCGGCGCGGCTCGGGCATATAACGGTGCCTCCTGTGAGAAAGGAAGGTGTTGCCCGACCAGGCATAAAAGGCAGGTGAAAATAAGCGCCGCCAGCAAGTTTTTGAAAAATTTCATATCCTTAATTGCGCTATGCTCCCGTCATCCGCCGGGGTTATGTTAAGCCGTTTTTCCCGGTTGTTGCCGCTTGTGAAGTCGGCTATGTCAACCGGGACGCTGGCGGAATTTTTTTCGTCGCTGTATCTTGCGACGATGCCCGCCGAGGTTTCAATTTCTTCCCGAATATTTTTGTGATTATCCGTAATGAGAATGGCTGTCGGCCCCGGGAAGGGTTCTCCCGTGGACAACAATACCCCGCTGTTTTTATTTTCTTCCCAGTATTTCCGTATTTTAACGTTCTCGTCGTGGTTTCTGCCGACTATCAATTTTGATTTTTCAGAAAAGCGGAAGTGTCTGCCGATTTTAAGGAGAGGGATTCCGCCCGTATCATTTTGCGTGCGGGGTTGCGTTCCGGCAGGTTCGTGTGTGAAATAGTCCCTCAGTCGTTTAGAATACAGCGGGTCGGTCAGGAGGCACCCGCCGGCCGGCTGGGGGATGTCTTTAAGTCCGAACGTCCCTGCGAGTTGAATCTGCGGTTTTCTTGAGCGTGAGGAAAACCCGTAGAGTTTTTGCCTGTCAACGAGACCCTTTTTTTCCGGGATTGTTTCTTCAAGCAGTTTTGCAGACAGGGGCCTCAGGAGTAGTCCTTCCAGCCCGGCTTCCTGTTCAATAAGTTTCAGCGTGGGCAGATTCTGGGACATGGGCCTCTGGCGCAGCACCTCGCCGGTTACAATAAAATCAGCCCCGCATTGCGCCATTAATCTTTTTGCCTCTTTTAGCATAAGGATTCTGCAGTCAATACAGGGGTTCATGTTCCTGCCGTGCCCGTGTTTTGGATTTTTCACCATTTCAACGAACGTCTGCCCGAGGGGGAAATACTTAAGGACAAACCCGTAAGCGTCTGCGACCGAATCACTTGCTTTGGAACATGAGGATTTGTCCTCAACGGAGCAACCGAACGGCGTGGTAAAATTTATTGCAATTATGTCTATATTCTGCTGAAGGAGTACGAGAACCGCCAGCGTGGAATCAAGTCCGCCTGAATATAATGCAATCGCTTTTGTCATAGATGTTGCATTCATTTAACAAACCATATACCTATAATTATAAGGATTGTGCCGAGGAACCTCTCCCATGTTAATGTCTCTTTAAGAAAAACAATGCTCAGTATTGCCGTTACCAGAGGGTATGTCGCAGCAAGAGGCACTATCCTTGACGTTTCACTCAGTTGCAGGGCCTTATAGAAAGTAAAAACGCCAAGGCAACCTGCTACAATCCCGCTCGCAGCAAGGAAGATTAAAGACCTCGGGCTGATGAGAAAAAGGCTTGTTGCCTTTCCGGTCAGCAATGCGGAAATCATTAAAATTACGGCTATAATCATATTCCTGACAGCCGTCCCCTGAAAAGGGGTTATCCCCGACGAGAGAGCCATCTTGTCAAAAATGGGAGCAACCCCCCACAGAATAGAAGTAACGACGAGCAGCATAATTACCGTTGATGACATTTTAAGTTTCCTCCGGGTGATTTTTTTAACCTTTATGTGATTACGAACCCTTATTTAGTATTTCCTCCGCTATTGTTTTTATCGGCAGATCCCCGCTTTTTGCAAGTTCTCTTAATGCCTTTTCAACAGATGGGTCGGGGAGAAATCCCCTGAGTGACCGTGCCGCCATACCCCTGACATCAACCGGCATTCCCTTTATCAGTCCGAACAACCCGGGGTATGACCGGACAATCTTAATCAGGAAAGGAACGGCGGACGGGTCCTTCAATTTCCCAAGTACGGCGATAATGTCTTTCTGTATTTCGGGGCCTGCCGACGGAAAAGCCGCCTTCATCTCAGGGACTGCCTCCGATATGCCGTATTTGTCAATTATGTCAAGCGCTCCCTCCTTCAGGAAATCCTCCTGATGCTGGAGCATGCCGGCTATGAGTATCCTGCTTTCAGCGGTGTTGAGTTTGCCCAGGTAGTCCAGGATAGATATTTTTGCCTGCGGTGACCCGAACGGCAGTATCCTTTTAATTTCATTCAGGAAATCCCCCCCGGGGAATTCATCCAGCACTTCTATAAGGCGTCTTAATTCCTGGCCCGTAAGTCCCATGTTCAGATTGTCTTTTATGCCGTTTATGCAACTTTCCCCGTATGAGTTCAATATCCCGGCGGACAGTTTTCTGGTTCTGTAGTCCTCGGTTTCTTTTATAAAAGTTATCAGTGAAGGGACGGTATCCTCCGACGCATTAAGCAGAAACCACCTGGCGACGTCCTGCTTGTCGGGGTCTGCGGAAGTGAAGTCAGCAAGGAGCAGGTTTTTTATGTTTGTGAATATGGAGGATATGGCTCCCTGCGCCTGGTCTGTCTTGCTTGAGTCGGAGAAAAAATCAGGCATGGATAATTTTTTTAGCGACGCCAGCAGGCCCTTTACAAGTGAATAGCAACCGTAGGAAATTAGTTTTTCAATGATATTTGATACAGCGAGTATCTGGGTTGAATATATCCCTTTTTCATTCTCCCTTTCTGAAGATGTTAAGAAGGAGTTCGCCATGCCAATAAGTTGATTGACCTTCTTATACCTGCCGAGGACCTCAATGAATTTGTCCATTGTTTCCGAGGCGACCCTCCTGATTTTTACCAGGGGGTTTTGCAGGTTTTCAGACATCTTTTCCATGAGTTTTGTGACGGTATCGTCAAGCCCTAACTGGCAGAGTTTCTCTACGACTTCGGGCAGGTGCTCAACGACGCCCAACTCCAGCAGGGAGCCGCTGTCCCCTTCAATTATGCTGTCAATCTGGAGCAACAGGGATTGCTTTTTCCTGCGTGTCTCTTCAACCCATCCGGGGATCTGGTCAAGCAGCCCCACGCGGAACAGTTCCTCATAAACCTCCATGGAGACCAGTTTTGAGGCGGGCGAGGCGAGGAATTTTTTTATGAAGTCCTTGAGGGACGTAAGGTATTTAATAAACTCGGAGGCGGACGATGAACTGGATTTCATCTCGGAACACCATTTTATTACGTCCCTGAAAATATCCTCTATACGTTCCTTTGTAAGGGTTGAGAGGAGGGCGTCTTTCAGCCCGCTTTTTTCTATTTTCGGCGGGAGTTCCTTTTCCAGTAATTCCTTTATGAGTGAAACGTCCTTGTTAGAAAGATAGTTTGCAATCCTTTCCTGGATTTGTTCTCTGGTGTTTTTGTCCTGGACTTCGTCAAGAATGTTGTAAACCTGGCTTATGGTATTCATAACGTCAGGCATGTCCTCTGTGTCCTTGTTGAGGAGTTCAAGGATTTTGCGGACGTTTGTCTCTGTTTTGAGGACAGGGATATAGTCAATCTGGTCTATGACGATATTATCAATTTTTTTCTCATTGAAAAGTTTTTCAAGAAAGTCCTTTGTTTTCAGATGCGGCTTTTTATGCGTGATGCCGTCCAAGAAAACGTTCAGGTTGTCACGGGTCATGCCCTTTTTAAGCGTGATGCTGTGTATTTCCTGATTTCTTAATATGCGGGCAAAATCAGTCATCTGGTTCCTGATTGTAACGTCGGGGACGGTTAATTCATGGCCGTCAACGAGCAGGGCGCCGCCCATTTCCATAAG
>JAHJSO010000168.1 GCA_018830385.1 Elusimicrobiota bacterium
AAGGAGTTTCTTTTCTAGGAATTTTCATATAATTCATTGCCTTCGCCGCCACCTCTCTGAAAGAAGGGCACGCCACTTCGCTCGCCCAGTAATTCCCTTTCGGCTCATCTATAACCACAAGGATAACGAGCGCAGGATTTTTCGCCGGGAGGAACCCGCAGAAACTCGCTATGTGCCTGTCTGCGGCATACTTTCTCGTAGCGGGGTCAATTTTCTGGGCTGTGCCGGTCTTACCCGCAACAGTATATCCCTTTACCTGCGCCTGCTGTCCCGTGCCGTAGCCAACCGCCTTAACCAGCAATGACCTTAACCTTCGGGCTATATCCGGCGACAGCGCCCTGCGTATTTCCCGCGGCCCCATTGCGTCCAACACATTGCCCCCGTCGTCAAAAACACTTTTAATTATTGACGGCTCATACAAAATGCCCCCATTGGCGATACAGGAATAGGCATTGATGACCTGCAGTCCCGTAACACCCACACCCTGTCCGTAAGATATGTTGGGCGTGGTGACGACCGTCCAGCCCCTGCTTTTAGGGGAAAGCATAAGCCCTTTCTGTTCACCCGCCATGTTGATACCCGTCCATGCGCCGAAACCGAACTGCCTCATCCAGTAATACAGCCGTTCCTTACCGACCTTGTTGCCGATTTTTGCAAAACCGATATTGGAGGAATATGCGAATACTCCCTCAAAGGTAAGATAATCGCGCTTCTCGTGGTCGTTTATTACCCTGTCTGCAAATTTGTATTTCCCGTTTTCACAATATATAATATCATCCTCGGCGAACGCCCCCTCGTCCAGGGCGGACGCAGCGGAAACTATCTTGAAAGTTGAACCGGGTTCAAATACGTCGTGTATTGCGGGGATTTTTAAATCCTTTGTAGAAAATTCATGCTCATTGGGATCAAACCATGGCCAGCTCACTATCGCAAGTATTTCGCCCGTCCGCGGGTCTTGCATTATAATAAAGGCCTTTTGGGGCGAATATTTTTCAATAATCTTTTCCATCTCAGCCGCGGCTATATGCTGCAGGGTTGAGTCAATGGTCAGGGAAACATTAATCCTGTTCTGGTAGTTGTCCGCTCTAATGCCTCTCCTCGTAGAGCCCGTGTCCCCCGCCCTGCTGCGTTTTATGAATTTGTCAAGCATGAATTCCACACCTGAAAGACCTGCTCCGTCGGTCCCTACCACCCCCACAATCTGTGACGTTATGTTTTTGTGCGGGTAATACCGGCAGGGTTCCGCATCCACTATGAGCCCTTCTTTTTTCAGTTCTCTCATCCGCGACGTAAACCCTTTTAAGGCATCAGGTGATTCGGACAATAACTTGTCAGGAACAAATTTTCTCTTTATATAAACAAAATTTTTCCCGCTGTTCAGTTTCTGCGATATAATCGCCGGCGGCATATTCAGGCAGTCGCCTAATTTTGACGAAAAACCCTTAACGTCCTTTATTTCCCCCGGGAATGCGGAGAATGAGAGTGACTCAACGTCCATCGCGAGTATCCGTTTATGCCTGTCATAAATAAACCCGCGCGGGGTACCTGCCTTTTCCTGTTTGCTGATTTGCCGGCTGGAAAATTTTTCAAACCTGTCGTGCTCCCACACCTGTATCTGCAATAATTTTAAAACCAGCGCCGCCGCCGTCAGGACAACGCAGTAAAATACGAGTGTAATCCGCTTATTTGTTCTTTTCATTTATATATATTACCCTGTTCTCCGGCAGTTCGCAAAACTTCATTTCCTTTGCATGCTGCTCCAGTTTCCCGAGGGACTTCAACCCCGAAAGAGTTATCTGCAAATCGCTCAAATCCTGTAACGTTTTTGATTTTTCCTTGTGCAGGGCTTCCAGCCTGTTAAGCGTCCTCTGCGCCTCAACCTGTTCAAAAATATAAACCAGCGCCACAATAAACACCGACACCGTAGCGAAAAAATACCCCTTGTGTTTCTTTATCATTCCCCCGCGTATTTAACCGGCGGCATCATTTCCGCCGCCCTGAGCAGCGCGCTTCTGGACCTGGCATTCCTGCCGACCTCTTCGTCCGACGGGACTACCGGCTTTTTGGTAAGTGTCTTCAGAACGCCTTTATTCCCCCTGAAAAAATTTTTTACTATGCGGTCCTCCAGCGAGTGATAGGACAGGACAACCATCCTCCCGCCGGGTTTTAGAAAAGACATCGCCCCCGGGAGTGTGTCCGAGAGATTTTTTAATTCATTGTTAACCTCTATACGGAGCGCCTGAAATATCCTTGTTGACGGGTCAATCCTGCTTTTTCTGATATAGCCGGCTGGAATTGAATCTTTGATTATTTTTGAGAGTTGCAGCGTCGTCTTTATATCCTCACTCTTCCTGGCTTCAACAATCCTCCTCGCGACCCTTGCCGCCCACCTGTCCTGGCCGTATGAAATAAAAATGCGTCTGAGTTCTTCTTCGGGGTAGGAATCTATTATGTCCCCGGCGTTAAACCTCCGGTTGGTATCCATCCGCATGTCCAGCGGTCCGTCCTGCATGAAACTGAAACCCCTTTTTGCTTCCGCTATCTGCATTGATGAAATGCCAAGGTCGTACAAAATCCCGTCAATCCCTTTTATGTACAGGCCGTTTAAAATGGCGCCGATGTCTGCAAAATTCCCGTTGACAAACTTTACCTTCCCGGCATATTTTTCAAGGCCACTGGCCGCCGTTTCCAGAGCAGCGCCGTCGGCATCAATCGCTATCAGGGCGCCTCTTTCCAGTTTTTCAAGTATCTTCCCCGAATGCCCCCCCGCGCCTGCGGTGGCGTCAACGTAAATGCCGTCTTTTTGGACGTTCAGAAAATTAATCGCTTCGTCTGCAAGTACCGGGATGTGCATGTGTTTCACTATTTATATTTCTAACTTTGCGGTTATCCTTTTCAGAATGTTTTTTGATTTGCGGTAGTATCTCCGCCATCTCTCTTCCGACCATATCTCAAGCCGGTTGCCTACCCCGGCGATAACCGTCCTCCTGTATATCGCCACGTCCTTCTTTAGTTTCTGCGGAATAAGTATCCTGCCGAAAGAATCCACCTCTATTTCAACGGCGCCGGAAAGGAATGCCCTTTTGAAAGCCCTCTCCTCGCTTTTGTTTGCGAGGGAAAGCGCCTCAAGTTTCTGCGTGAGTTTCTCCCATATATCAATCGGGTAAAGGTAAAGGCAACCGTCGAGCCCGGGCGTGACAATAAACTTCTTTTTCCCCCTGCATATCTTCGCCGGGAGGAAAAGACGGTTCTTTCTGTCTATGGTGTGAGAATAAAGGCCTGTAAAAATCATGCGGTGTACGGTGTCCCTTGCAATGTCCATGGCCGCCGTGCCCCTGCCGGGGCGACCCTGCAGCCGTTTCCCACTAATTACCACTTTCTACCACATTAGTATACATTATTTACACCAGGTTGTCAAGGGGGGTAAGAAAAAAAATTTCTGGCTGGCGGGATATTTAGTGCGATGTGCTATAGAAATCCTTAAAATTTTATTTGGGGGTGTGTCGGTGTGTATTTGTATATACTTCTGACAGGTAAAAAATGGTTTGAAAATAAAAACAGGGGAAGGATTGTAAGCCGAATTCTGTCAGACGAATAACTTTGCAAAGTTATTATTCGCCCGTGCGGGTCATTTATCTACATCTGGCGTTGCCACCAGAGTTATGCGTCCTACCTAATTTGGACTTGCTCCCGGGCAAGGATTTAGCCGTTTCACATTCGTGTTAGTCGCCGGGACACACATCGCGCCGCCGACGGTTCCCTACGAATATCTCCGCATCCATCACGGATGCCGGACCCTTGCGGACCCGGCCGTCACTGTTCGCACCTCTCACCTTGCGGTGTATGGGCGTTACCCACTGCCTTGTTAAAGTGAACGCCGAAACCAGCATTCACTTTGGGAGTTCGGACTTTCCTCCCCGACGGCCAGTCCCTGAGGACAGACCGTCAGAGCGACCCTTCATCCTTCCCCTGATTTTCAGTTTTCAAATAAAGTATCCTTGAACAATTATCACAGAAAACAAGCCACGCTCCTTTTGAAACCTCGTTGATGACCTGCGGCGGCAGATTTATCCTGCAACTTCCGCAGTGGGTGTTTTCAATCATAGAGATGGCTATGCCGTCCTTGCCCTTCCTTATATGCTCGTATTTCTTTAATATCGTCTCTGTTACCACTGCTACGTATTTTCCCCTCTCTTCCTTTTTCCGGTTTATCTCCTGTTCAAGGGCGGCACTCTTGTCCTCAAGTTCTTTTATTGACGCAAGTATCCTTGCCTCTTCGGATTTTAACTCCTGCTCCGCCCCGGCAATCAATTTGTTCTTCTCGCCAATTATGTCTATAAGTTTCAGGTATTCGTCCTCAAGGACGCTCTTTTCCTGCTCCGCCCTTGCGATTTCAGCCTGCAGTATCTTGTATTGTTCGTTGGTTTTTATGGTATTAAGTTCCATCTTGTGTTTTTTGATTGCTTCTTCCTTTGAGGATATTTCTATTTCAAGGTTTTTCTGTTCTACCATAAGCTCTTTTGATTGTTTCCTGTTCTCCTCCACCTCCGACTTTCTGCTTTCTATTTCTTTTTTACAGGCGTCTATCTCGTCGGGAATGGAGGTATATTCTTCCTCCATACGGTCAAGGTCTATATCCATCTCCTGGAGTTCCACAAGAAAACCTATTTGTTGTCCGAACTCATTTTCCAAAGCGTGCGTTCACCTCATTAGTGCTTTCGCAACTCTATTTTAAGTTAGTAAAAACCATCAACAGAACACCCCTATTAAGACCCTCTTGTGGGCAATGAGGGATTTGAACAAGGGCGGCTCCGCTCGCCCGTTCATATAGCCCATTTTATGTATTCCTATGGGCAATGAGGGATTTGAACCCCCGACCTTACGGATGTGAACCGTACGCTCTAACCACTGAGCCAATTGCCCATGACTGGGCTCGGTAGGATTCGAACCTACAACCAACTGGTTATGAGCCAGCCGCTCCGCCATTGAGCTACGAGCCCCCTGATGAAACCTGATTATATCAAAAAAAAACAAAAAAATCAAACCCGCCGACAAATTTTGCGGCCAAATTCCTGAACAGGAAGTCCCACCCCCTTCACAGATACTTCACAAAAAAATGTGTATAATAAAAATGGCGACTTTTAAAACAGCAGGAGTTATAAATTCCCGGATGACTACCCTGAACACCGTATTTTTCCTCTTCCTCATAATTTGCTCCTTCACGGACGTTTCACGGAGGAAGGCATATAATATCGTTGTATTCCCCGCCATGTTTTGCGGCTTAACGTTGAATTTTCTTTTGTCGGGCGTCCCCGGGCTTGCCCATAGCGCCGCCGGGATCACTGCCGGTTTTGCAATCTCATTCTTCTTTTTCCTGTCCGGTGGTATCGGCGC
>JAHJSO010000169.1 GCA_018830385.1 Elusimicrobiota bacterium
GGAAACAACCCTTTCCGACGGGTCTTCCGGGTAGGCCAACCTTCTGAACAGCGGGTCTGATTCTATCTCTTTTATAAACAGGGCGAATTCGTATTCCGGCGTTTCAATAAAATTTGAAAATTTTATTCTGCAGGATATCGCTGGATGTATATTCGGGATGATTCTTAACTCCATTTTGCCCTGACTGCTCCTCCTGCCTTTTCTTAACCGGCATGTATCCCTCCATGCCGGCCCGGCCGAAAAAAACGCGTCTATGCCCTGGTTTTTTTCAAATCCCGGCACATGGTTTTCACGACGTTCAGAATTATCCTTTTATTTTTCGTGTCAATGTCTCTCAAAAGACCCAATGTTTCCCTGGACATGTAGTCGGAAACATCTCCTGCCGGTTTTGCGCCCCCACCCTGAAAACTGAACAGGAACTGCATTGATACGTTTAACGCCGCTGCAAGTTTCTCAATGGTATGTATGCTGGGCGTTTTCTCCCCACGCTCTATTATGCCTATATAACTCGGATGGACGTCCGCCCTTTCTGCAAGTTCCTCCTGGCTTAAACCCAACTTCTCCCTGATTTTTTTGACGTGCCTGCCGAGTTTCTGGTTGATTCTCTCCATCCCCTGCTCCTATCCAGTCGTTAACTCTTTTAGTGCCTTCCAGCGACCGCATTCCGTATCGTATATATAATACATAAAAGAAACCAAAAAATGAATAGACCGAGAGTATTGGAGAACCTTACCGCCAGTCAACCGAAAAAGGGCACCCTAAATCCGACATTGAAAACGTTGATGTAGACGACAGGTGAGAAAAAAATAATTCACCCAACAGGTGATAGTATAGAAAAAGTATAATTTATTTATAGCAAGCAAGATATATCCAGAAGACAAACACGACGGTAAGATGGCAGTTTATACAGATGGCAGGAAGGATAATAAGAAGTGCCCGACAAATAATCCTCAAGGTATGCAGTATACCAAGGGCAAAATTCCTCCAGGCACTGAACCATGCAATTGGTTTTTGAAGGTTTTTTTCAGAAGCAATTGCTGATTTGGGCGAAGTACAAAACCAATGTCGGATTTAGGGGGTTACTTGTCATTTGCATTTCGGGTTTAAAATATGTATAATAGAAAGTAGGTGTTTAATCTCCTTACGCAAACCTGAAATTCTTTGAAAAAAGAGTTATAATGAATTTTAGGAATAGGGTAAAAAAAACTATTGATAAACATATAAGAATCATTTATGGGGGACTAAAAAATGGTAAAAATGGAAGATTATTTTGAGGAACAAGAAGCAGGTGTATCTATAGATGAAGTTGCAATAATGAAACATTTAATAAAAGAAAGCACTCATCCATTATCGCTATTAAGGGAACTATGGAGTGAACCCCTAAAACTGGACACGAAAGGTTAGACAAGCAGGCAGGCTCCTTGATATAATAATAGGGGAGCATGCCATGGGAAAACAGAGGCGGTTCACAGAGGAGTTTAAGAAGCAAGTGGTTATAGGTCTTTATGGTTAACTGTAAGCGAATGGTAAACTTGCTATGCTGTTTAACATCTCCACCCAAGATTGCATTGAGGGTAATGTCAACAAAATGATTCAAAGAGCAAAAAAGTTAAAAAGGACAGATAAAATTCATAAGTTTGAAAGACCTATTATCATTTTCCATATATTAAGTCTTTGATTTAGCCGGTCTAAGTAAGCAGTCTTAACTTGATATCGGGTTTTTCAACGGTCTCGTTATGTGAAAAACGAGAAAGGTGAGAGAAAATGCGAAAAGACGCTGAAAGTTTTATAGCTTCTGCAGAATACGACCTTCAAACCGCTGAGCATATGTTAACCACGGGTAGATATATCTATGTTGTTTTTATATGCCATCTTTCTATTGAGAAGATGTTAAAAGCAATTGTTGCTGCGGTTATTAAGAAAACTCCTCCCAAAACACATAACCTTATCTATCTTATTAAATTAGCAGAAGTCAGTCCTCCCCAGGAATTATTTAACTTTGTAACCAAGATAAACAATGTAAGTATTGTCACCAGATATCCCGAAGATTTCTCAAAACTTTTGGAAGTTTATCCTAAAGATATAGCCGAAGAATATCTTGCCAAAACGAAGGAGGTTGTTCAATGTTTAAAAGAAGACAAAAGGTTGAAAAAATAATTGTAAGTTTTAGAGAGGAATTAAAAAAATTAGGAATTAATACAGAAAAGATAATCTTATATGGTTCTTATGCTAAAGGAAAGCCCCGAGAGGATAGCGATATTGATTTAATTGTTATTTCTGAAGATTTTGAAAATCTAAATTTAAGGGAAAGATTGGAAATTTTAGGTTTAGCTGCGGGTGGAGTTCTCGAACCAATAGGGGCTTTGGGTTACACCAGAAAGGAGATTGAGTCTAAGGGAAGAGAAAGTTTTGTGGGAGAAATTTTAAACTCTACGTCTATATCTTATTAAATTAGATTGAGAAATTCTGACAGTTGGAATCTATTTTATTGAGAATCAGCTGCCAAATCTAATGTACAGACCTTTGTTAAATTAAGTTTTTCATATCTGCTTATTATAGCGGTTTTTTAACTCAAGTGTTGCATCAGCACATTGAATTTAATGAGAACGCCCTCCTATTGACTTTTGTCAACAAGAATTGTAAAATAGGATATAAATGCTGCACAAACACTCGCCTCAAATCAAAAAAATACTCAATAAACTCAACCCGGCACAACAGAGGGCGGTTACATACGGGGATGGGCCCCTGCTTATTATAGCGGGCGCCGGAACGGGAAAAACACGGGTAATAACTTACAAAATCGCCTACCTTATCGCCACGAAAAAGGCAATGCCTTCGGAAATCCTCGCCCTGACATTTACCGAAAAGGCCGCAAATGAGATGTCTTTCAGGGTTGACGTGCTCGTCCCATACGGGTTTAACGACGTCTGGATTTCAACATTCCACTCTTTCGGGGATAAAATCCTCAGGGAAAACGCATCCCTGCTGGGCATATCAGTAGATTACAGGGTATTGACCCAGCCCGCATCATTTGTTTTTTTCAGCGAACACCTCTTTAAATTTCAGATGAATCATTTCAGGCCGTTGGGCAATCCGTCGCGCTACGTTAATTCACTGCTTAACACCATAAGCCGCGCAAAGGACGAAGATATCTCACCGGACGAATACTTAAAATGGGCTGAAACGCTGGACGGTAAAGCGGCGAACCCCCAGGAAAAGGAACTCGCAGGCAGGCACGTTGAGATAGCCGGCATATATTCAAAATATGAAGAACTGAAAAGACAGCACAACCTTGTTGACTTCGGCGACCAGGTGATACTCCCGTTGAAACTGCTCAGGGACAACCCCGCGGCGGCTTCAAAATACAGGTCGCAGTATAAATACATTTTAATAGACGAATTCCAGGATACAAATTACGCCCAGTTTGAACTTGCAAAAATACTTGCCGGCACGGCAGAATCCCCCGGCAACATTACCGCGGTCGGAGACGACGACCAGAGCATTTATAAATTCAGGGGGGCATGCCTTTCAAACATCATCGGGTTTAAGGACTTTTATAAAGGGTGCGGGGAAATAGTCCTCACACAAAACTACAGGTCAACGCAGAACATACTGAATTCCGCCTACCGCCTTATCGTCCACAACAACCCCGAACGGCTTGAGGTGAAGCACAGGATAAAGAAGATACTTAAGTCGGACAGAAAAATCCCCGGACGCCCGGTCGTGCACCTTTGCTACGATACGGTTTATACCGAGGCCGACAATGTTGCAAAAATCATCAAAAAGAAAAAAGGCAAATACGCCTGGCGGGATTTTGCCATACTCGTCCGTTCAAACAACATGGCGAAACCGTTTATGAAATCTCTGAATGCAGAAGGAATCCCCTGGAGGTCGTCCGGCGGCACCGGGCTTATTGACAGGAACGAAATAAGATACATAATCGCCTTCCTGCGGGCGCTTGCCAACCCTGACGATTCAAGGTCAATGTATTATTTAATAAGTTGCGCCACGGGGCCGTTCAAAAACGCCTTTCCCATTGTCCCGGACGTTACGGGGACGATTGCGTTATGCAACCTTGCGAAAAAATACAACAGGTCGCTCTATTACGTCCTTAATAACCTTGATAAATACGGGGAAACCGCAACACTTTCAACGGAACTGAAACAGGGCATTAAAAGGTTTACGGACGCTTTCAATGAATACCTGCACCTGTCCGTTAACCGTCCGACGGGACAACTCCTGTACGAGTTCCTGAAACGGCAAAAAACTCTTGAGGCGCTCGCTCGTGCGGAAACGGCGGATGATATTGAACAGGCGCAGAATATAGCCGCGTTCTTCCAGATTATAACCAATTTTGACGAGATAAGCGAGTACAACAGGGTGGTGCGTTTTGTTGAATACATTGATTCGCTCTTTGAGGGAATTGAGGCGGCGGGCCAGGGCGGCCAGGAACAACTACCGGGTGAATTTGAACCCGACTACGACGCCGTCAACATACTCACCATACACAAGGCGAAGGGACTTGAGTTCCGCGCCGTATTCCTTGTGGGCCTGGTAGAGGACAAGTTCCCCACCAGATCCATGTCCGACCCGATAACCCTGCCCGACGGTCTGATAAAGGACATACTGCCCGCCGGCGACTACCACCAGCAGGAAGAAAGGCGGCTCTTTTATGTCGGTATGACCCGCTCAAAGGACGAACTTTATCTTACATCAGCGTACAACTACGGCGGCAAAAAAATCAGAAAAATATCCCGCTTTGTGCACGAGGCGACGGACGTTCCCCTTGTTGACGTAAAAATACTCAAGCCCTCCGTTATAGAACAGATTCACAGGTATGCCCCGCCGGCTGGAGGGGCTGAAAAGAAATTTGTTTTACCGGATACGCTTTCACTTTCACCCTATGCCATTGACGACTATCTCACCTGCCCGCTGAAATACAGGTACGTCCACATAATTAAAATACCCCTCCCGAAACACCACACACTCGTATTCGGGGCGATAATCCATAAGGTGCTTAACGAATACCACTGCGCCCTGAAAGAAAACAGGGAGTTGTCGCTTGAAGGTCTTTTAAGGTTATATGATGGAATGTGGACATCCGAGGGGTTTTTAAGCAGGGAACACGAGGAGAAACGGATACTGCAGGGCAGGGAAATGCTTACTAACTACTACAAGGGGCAGGTTAGGGACAGGGAGGCCCCGTCAGGCGTTGAGGAGGAATTCAGGTTTCTGCTTGATAATAAAATAACAGTCAGGGGCAGGTGGGACCGGCTTGACTTAATTGACGGCGAGTCAACAATTATTGATTATAAGACATCAGGCGGAATTATCGACGAGGAAGACGCTCTCGCCCAGACAAAAAAAAGCAGGCAGCTTATGATTTATGCGCTCGGCTACAGAGAAAAATACGGAAGGTTACCCGACTGGGTGGCGCTGTATTTTCTGGAACCGGGTATTTTATCAAGGATAAAAATATCGGACAAAAAAATTGACAAAGCGCTTGACGACATAAGGACGGTTGCGGACGGCATCCGCTCCGGCAGTTTCCATGCGAAACCGGGATATTTCTCGTGTGATTTTTGTCCTTACAGGAGCATATGTTCAGTCACGCCGACCACCCGCTGAAGTACGTTGCCCGCTGAACCGCGCATTATTCCGGAAGCACGGTGGGAAATAATCGCACGCTCATCCTCCCGAACTCCCGAACTTTATTTGATTTTCTTATAACGGACCTGGTATGATCCTTTTGATAATTTCCTGAGGGACTTTAATTTCTGTCTGATTTCCGGAGGCGTATCGTCACTCTCAAGCAACCCGGCCACGAGCGACTGGTCAATGCCCGTCACCCTGTCAAGCAGTCCTGCCGGCAACAGGGTTTTCTTTACATCCTCTTCGTCCCACTCCTGCTTCTCGCCCTGTACGAGTGTGACCTCGTAATTCTGCCCGAATAGCCGTGAGAGATTATTCCGTTCCATATACCCTATAATTTTTCCCCTGAGCGATTCAATCTCCGTAGTGCCTTTTTTGTTCTCTTCCTTAAGCCGGGAGTAGTCGTCAACAAGCGATACCATATCCTCCTGCCCGGCCGGCTGCCCTTTCCCTTCCCCCTCTTCTGTCCCTTCTTCCTTCATATACTTGTGCCTGAAATAGTGGCAGTGCCTGTCAAAATCACACGGACAGAAGTTGTTCAGTGTCGGCTCAAATTTCCCGGCGTTGATATCCCCTGCCACCTCTACCACCAGGTCCAGTACTTCCTTTTCCTGCGACGGTGTCCTGGGGCCGGCGCTGAAAGGGGTTAAACTTTTCATATGGTACAACGTGAGTTTTTCCACGGGCAGTTTGAGAGTTTTTTCAATCGCTATCTGATACAGGGTGAGCTGCTTGTCCGACTCCAGCCGCGCTGTTGTAAACGGCTCCGCCTCGGTTTTGTAGTCAACCACTTCAACACCGCCCGAAGCGAGTTTGTCTATCCTGTCTATAAAACCCCTTAACCGGACATCCTTGTTTATTTCAAAATTAAAATTGTATTCAACGGACAGGGGCAGTTTGAAGTCCTTTGTATGGATATTGTAATATCCCGTAAGCATTTCTTCCCCGAACTCAAAATACTCCTTTTCCTGCCCGGGGGAAGCATACCCCTCTTTTTCCCAGTTCGTTTCATAGAACTTCAGAAATTCATCAAGCGACGGCGGCTTCGGGGTTTTTACCTTGTAGAGAAATTCAAGTGCCGAATGGATGCTGCTGCCGAAACTAAAATAGTGTTTGGGCGGCGCCTTAAGCCTGTCAACATACGACAGTTTATACTGGAGCGGACACCTCAGATACACCGACATCTGCGAATAACTTAATTGTTTCAAGTGTACATTAATCTCCTGAGTGTTTTCTTGTCCCTAATTATAGTGAATCGGGACTTCTCGTTTTAATTCATTTATTTCATAGATAATTCTTATTACTTCTTTTCAATATATGCCTGCAACATCTCAATCGGCAGGGGAACTATCACGGTGGTATTCTTTTCAGTGGCTATCTCTATCATCGTCTGGAGATACCTCAGTTGCAGCGTCGTTTTATTCCTGCTCATGATGTCCGCCGCAGACGCCAATTTTTCCGCTGCCTGGTATTCACCCTCCGCATTTATTATCTTCGCCCTGCGGTCCCTCTCCGCCTCCGCCTGGTGCGCTATCGCCCTCTGCATTTGTTCAGGTATCTGCACGTCCTTTACCTCAACGATGCTCACCTTAATCCCCCACGGGTCAGTGGCTTCATCAATAATCTGCTGGAGTTTGGTGTTTATCTTTTCTCTCTCGGAAAGAACTTCGTCCAGGTCCGCCTGGCCAATAACGCTCCTCAAAGTTGTCTGGGAAATCTGTGACGTCGCGTATATGTAATTCTCAACCTCAACTATTGCTTTGCCGGGTTCCATAACCCTGAAATAACAAACAGCGTTAACCTTTGCGGGGACGTTGTCTTTTGTTATAACCTCCTGAATGGGGACGTCCAGCACCTGCGTGCGTAAACTCACTATCACCATCTTGTCAACAAAAGGTATGATGAAAAAAAGCCCGGGACCCTTTACTCCCACCATACGCCCCAGCCGGAATATTACTCCCCTCTCATACTCCTTTATAACCCTTACGGCATTTATAAAAATTATCAGACACACAAATATCAACATTATGGGACCTGTAAACATTTTTACCTCCTCCCGGGCGCTCACATCTCGCGCAGCGCCCCCTTAACCTGATGCCTTTTTAACTTTCAGCAAATTCCCCTCAATACCGGTTATCTCTAACTTTTCCCCTGTCTTCACCTCCCCCGAACCCGGCGTTTCCGCCTTCCAGAGCTCACCGTGAACAAATACCATCCCCTGGGAGTTTACAAAATCGTTTCTCGCCACCGCGACCGTGCCCAGTAAACTTTCCCTGCCCGTCGCAACTTTCTTCCTGCGGGATTTCAGTATTGCTCCTATGACAAAAACAATAAACAGCAGCGTCGCGGCAGCAAGCGAAAATATCACACTGAATGACACCCTCAAAAATTTTTCGGGCGAATCAAACAGCATAAGAGAACCAAAAATAAAAGATGCAACTCCCCCGATGGTGAGTATGCCGTAGGTGGAAACAATTATATCCATTGCCATAAGCACTACCCCTAACAGAACCAGCACCAGCCCCGCTGTGTTTACGGGCAACAGATGCATTGAATAAAAAGCAAGAATCAGGCACACCCCGCCGAAGACAACCCCGAACCCGATACCTGGTGAACTGAACTCATAAATCAGTCCATACACGCCAAGCGTGAGAAAAATAAGGGCTATATTCGGATGCGCGACGAAATTCAGAAATTTCCTGAAAGCGGACATTTCTTTTTTGATAACCGATGCGTCTTTGGTATTGAGCACATACGTCCTGTCCAGTTTTTCAACCTTTTTACCGTGAATCATAGAGAGGAGTCCGTTTAAGTCCGGGGCGACATACTCTATCACCTTTTTTCTGAGCGCCTCGTCGGAAGTAATTGAAACGCTTTTTGTAACCGACTCCTCAGCCCATTGCCAGTTTCTTTTCTTCGTTTTTGTAATCGCCCTCATGTAGGCAGCAGCGTCGTTCGTTATCTTCTGTTCCATCGTGTCCGGCTCCGGAGCATACTGCACGGGTTTATCCGCCCCGGGTTTTATCTTTTCACCCTTCTTTTCATCTGCCTGTTCCCTTTGCCCATCTTTCTCCCGGACTTCCTTTTTCTGCTCCCCGCCCGATGGTCGTGAAGGGATAGGAACCCCGCCCATCTGTACAGGGTGGGCGGCACCGATGTTTGTGGCGGGCGCCATAGCGGCAATATCCGACGCCATTGTGATAAACACGCCTGCGGATGCAGCCTTTGCGCCGGCCGGGCCCACCCATACAATTACAGGGCGGGGTGAATTCAGAATGGACATGACAATCTCATTCATTGATTCCATTAAACC
>JAHJSO010000170.1 GCA_018830385.1 Elusimicrobiota bacterium
AGGGGCGCTTTCTGCCGATGTTTCTGTTCCGGATGAAAACGTAACACCGGGCCCTGCCCCGCTGATTTATGATTTAAGGGGAACGCCCTGCCCCATAAATTATGTCAAGACAAAAATTAAACTTGAGGAACTTAATACCGGCGACGTGCTTGAAGTTTATCTGGATGACGGAGAGCCGATAGTGAACGTGCCAAAGAGTCTGGAAGGCGACGGCCACAAAATATTAAACATTCAAAGGGTTGATAATTATTTCAAGGTTGCAGTTAAAAAAGAGAGGTAAGTTATGACGGTAAAAGTTTTTCTTAATGGCAAAGAAGAGGAACTGGACGGCATAGGAAGCATCCTTGAACTTCTCAATAAAAAGAAAATTCGCCCGGAGGTTGTGACGATAGAAGTGAATGATAAAATTATACCGCGGGGCGAATACGGGAAGACAGTTCTGAAAAACGGCGACCGCATAGAAATGGTTTTTTTTATGGGCGGTGGTCGACGTGCGAGAAATAACGAGCACATGTCTGTCCGACGGGCGCGAGATGTGAGCGCCCACATACGGATCCGCAAGGGGGCTATATGAGTTTGTCCGACGACAACAGAGAAAGGAAATCCGGCATCAGGATAGCCGGGAACGTTCTGGAGTTGTTTTTTAATACGCCGGTTGTCCGTCTGAACCGCATCCCGGATGAGGGCGCTGAGATTTATGCAAAATTAGAGGCGTTCTCGCCGGGGGGCAGCGTAAAAGACAGGGTCGCCCTCAGCATGATTCAGGAAGGCGAAAAGGCGGGCATGCTTAAACCGGGGTCAATCATCGTTGAGCCGACGAGCGGGAACACGGGCATAGGTTTCGCCATCGTCTGCGCGGTTAAGGGTTACAGGTGCGTACTCACAATGCCCGAATCAATGAGTTTAGAAAGGATTTACATACTGAAATCATTGGGCGCAGAGGTCATCCTTACCCCGGCTACTGAAGGTATGGCTGGAGCAGTAAAAAAAGCAGAAGAGATTGTCAAAAAAAACAAAAACGCCTACATGCCGCAGCAGTTTAAAAACCCGGCAAACCCCGACATCCACAGGGAAACTACCGCCCTGGAAATAATTGAATGCATGGGCGACGGGTTTGACGCGTTTGTCGCAGGCGTGGGTACCGGCGGAACGATTACGGGCGTCGGGGAAGTCCTTAAGAAAAAATATCCGTCAATAAAGATAGTCGCCGTTGAGCCGGAAAGTTCGGCAGTGCTGTCGGGTGGCCCGGCTGGCCCTCATAAAATACAGGGCATAGGAGCAGGATTTATCCCTGACATATTAAACCGTGAGATAATTGACCGTATTATTACCGTGAGGGATGAAGACGCATACAGGACAGCGCAACTCCTGGCGAAGAAGGAAGGGATTTTTTGCGGTATATCGTCGGGCGCTGCGTGTTTCGCATCAATAAAACTGGCGAAAGAATTGGGCAGGGGGAAAAAGATTGTAGTTATATTCCCCGATACGGGCGAGAGATATTTCAGTATACAGCAGTATTTTGAAATCTAGTAATACCGGAGGATTCAGGATATGGGTTACGTCAGGGGACTAAAATGCAGGGAGTGCGAACGCAAATACCCGGCAGAACCGCTATACGTGTGTGAGTATTGTTTCGGCCCGCTTGAGGTTGATTATGATTATGAGGGGATAAAAAATGTTTTGTCCAGAGACGTCCTCACCTCAAGGGCCGAAAACATCTGGCGTTACAGGGAACTTCTGCCTATTGACGGCAACCCGATAGTAGGGCTGCAATCCGGCTGGACCCCGCTTATCAGGGCGGACAACCTGGCGGGAGAGCTTGGTGTAAAGGAGTTATACGTAAAGGATGACTCTGTCTGTCACCCGACGCTTTCCTTCAAGGACAGGGTTGTCTCGGTGGCGATATCAAAGGCGGCCGAGTTCGGTTTTGACACGGTTGCGTGTGCATCAACGGGGAATCTGGCAAACTCTGTTTCGGCCCAGGCAGCAAAAGCAAAAATGAAGTGTTTTGTTTTTATTCCTGCCGACCTTGAATCGGGAAAGATTATCGCTGCAATTATTTATGGCCCGAATGTGGTTGCGGTTGAGGGAAATTATGACGAGGTGAACCGTCTCTGCACGGAAATCACAAACAAACACAAATGGGCTTTCGTCAACATAAACATCCGTCCGTATTACGCCGAGGGCTCAAAGACCTACATATATGAAATCATTGAGCAACTGGGCTGGAAGGTGCCGCAGCACATAGTAGTCCCCGTTGCAGGCGGCTCGCTGATTTCCAAAATCCGTAAGGGAATGGTTGAATTTCAGAAGTTAGGGCTGATTAAGAATATTGACACGAAAATATACGCTGCGCAGGGGCAGGGCTGCGCACCTGTCGTTACGGCGATTAAACAGAAAAGTGAAATAATAAAACCCGTAAAACCGAGAACGATAGCAAAATCGCTGGCGATAGGCAACCCTGCCGACGGTTATTATGCTTACAAAACAGTCACTGACAGCGGCGGGTGGGCGGATGAAGCCACCGACGACGAAATAGTTGAAGGGATTAAACTGCTCGCCCGCACGGAGGGGATATTTACCGAGACCGCCGGCGGCGTGACCGTAGCCGTAGCAAAGAAATTAATTGAACAGGGAGTAATACCGAAAGACGAATCAATCGTTATATGCATAACAGGTAACGGGCTAAAAACTCAGGAGGCCCTTGCGGGCAGGATAAGACAGCCGGTAAAGATAAAACCTAACATTGATTCGTTTGAAAAAATAGTCCACGAAAAATAAAAAGCGCAACGGAGGAGAAAAAATGAATATTAAAGTAAGAATCCCGACGCCGTTACAGAAAATTACAAAGAATCAGACAGATATTGTTTCTGACGGACAGGATGTCAGGGAACTTATAGAAAACCTTGACAGGGAATATCCGGGGCTGAAGGAGAGAGTCTGCGACGAGAAGGGCGATATCAGGCGGTTCATAAACATATTCGTCAACGGACAGGACATCAGGTTTCTGGAAGGGGACGGGACAAAACTTAAAGAAGGGGACGAGGTTTCCGTAATTCCGGCAATTGCTGGCGGTGTTGATTTAAGTGAAGATCAAATAGAAAGGTATTCAAGACAGATAATACTCCCTGAAATCGGAGGTAGGGGCCAGGAAAAACTGTTGAAGGCGAAGGCGCTTGTTATCGGATGCGGCGGGCTCGGCTCACCTGCGGCATATTACCTGGCCGGCGCTGGCGTGGGTACTATCGGGCTGGTTGACAGCGACAGGGTTGAATTAAACAACCTGCAGAGACAGATACTCCATTTCACGCGGGATGTGGGACAACCGAAAGTTGAATCTGCAAAGGAAAAACTGTCAGCACTGAACCCGGACGTGCAGGTTAACACGTATCCGCTTCGTCTCACATCAAAAAATATTCTTGACATTATTGCGCAATACGACATTATCATTGATGGTAGCGACAACTTCCCGACCCGTTATCTTGTGAACGATGCGTGTGTTTTTTCAAACAAACCTCTTGTCCATGCGGGTATATTGAAGTTTGACGGCCAGGCGACCACAATAATCCCGAACGAAGGGCCCTGTTACAGGTGCCTGTTCCCGGAGCCACCGCCGCCGGGCATGGTGCCGTCTTGCCAGGAGGCGGGAATCATCGGCGTGGTGGCGGGCATGTTGGGTATCGTCCAGGCGACTGAGGCGCTGAAATTTATACTTGGCGCAGGGGAGCTCCTTGTCGGTAAACTCCTTATATGTAACGCCCTGGAAATGAACTTCAGGAAACTTAACTTCCAGCGGAATCCCGGCTGCGTCGTCTGCGGGGATAAGCCGTCAATAAAGGAGTTGACTGATTACGAACAGTTCTGTGGCGTCAGGCCGCAAGGGTAACTAATGCAGTGTCCCATAAATCTCTTGACATTTGAATACCCATTGGATTGTCATTGCGAGGGACGAAGTCCCGAAGCAATCCCCTTGTCTTATGAGATTGCTTCGTCGCTGACGCTCCTCGCAATGACAACCATGATTGTAGAGATCTGTTAGGGACGCTACACTAAGGAGACAATATGGCGAAAAAAATCGTTAAACTTATTTTTCCGCAGCGTCTGATTAAAGAACCGCTGACTTTTAAAATGGCAAAAAAATTTAACGTTATTCCGAACATCCGTCGGGCAAGGGTAACTGATACAATCGGAGAATTAGTCCTTGAACTGGACGGCGAAGAAAAGAACGTAGCCATGGGTATTGACTATCTTGTGAAAGCAGGGGTGGACGTCAGGCCTGTTGAAGGCGATATCCTGGATTAACATATTGATATGATATCAGAAGATGAAGATATAAAATGTATGCTTGCGTTCAGAGCGGGGGGTGATATCTGCTTTGAAAAAATACTTAAGAAATATGAAAAGCCATTGATTAACTTCGTCTATCGTTTTATAGGCAATAAGACAGAAGCAGAAGATATAGCACAAGAAGTTTTTTTGAGGGTCTATAAATCAAAGAATAAATATGAACCCCGGGCAAAATTTTCTACCTGGTTATATAGAATTGCCGCTAATATATGTATTGATTATAGAAGGAAACCTGCTAATAAACTCCATGCAAGCACGGATTCGCTGGATAAACCGATTGTTAGAGACGAAAATGAAATAACGAGTGAAATCGCGGACGCTTCTAAAAACCTCCAGGAGAACATACTGGAACAAAAACTGATAAATGAGACCATTATGTCTGCTTTGATTTTACTGCCTACGAACCAGCGTATTGCTTTAACTCTTTGTGTGTATGAAAATAAATCGTATCGGGAAATATCGGAAATTCTCGGCTGTTCCGTTTCCTCGGTTGAATCGCTTCTATTTCGTTCCCGCCAGACCTTAAGAAAAAACTGGCTGTTCTATAAAAAAAATGATAAAAGCGTGTGATATAATTAGAGAAGCGCTATTTGAACAACTATCAGAAAACAATTTATTGTTAAAGAAGTATAGGTGATAACCCATTCCGGGAGGTGCAGAATGAAATTAGGTATAATTATTCATTCCAGTGATGCAGAAACAACATGGAACGCATTCCGTCTTGCCAACCTGTCATTGACAGAGAAAGATGAAGTTAAAATTTTTCTTCTGGCCAAAGGCGTAGAATATGAAAATTTGTCAAATGAAAAGTTTAATATCTTTAAACTTGCACAGGATTTTGTCAATAACAACGGTAAAATTCTGGCTTGTGGAACCTGTCTCAAACTAAGACAAAAAGAAGGCACAGAACTATGCCCGCTATCCAGTTTAAAAGATTTATATAAACTTGTTGAAGAATGCGACAAAGTTTTGACATTTTAATTTGTTATGTTTTCATGTTTGAGCCACCGCAAGTTTTTGGTAGATTCCTCGTTTAGTATAGTGAAAGGGTTCGCTGTTAGATGAATAAGGAACACAGGACTAAAACATGAAATGTAAAAAGGTAAAGAGAAAACTTTATGCATATATTGATAATGAACTAACCGACACTGAAAAACAATTTATTTTTGAACATTTGAATAAATGCGAAGATTGTAAAAAAGGACTTGACGAACTCTTACTACAGAATCAGTTTCTTAAAAAACTTGAAGCGATTGAACCATCTGTGAATTTCAGAGCAAAATTCTGGCAGAGAGTTGAATCTGTTCAGGAAGAAAAACAGGGGGTTAAAATATCTTTGCTCAGGTGGGTTCCTGTTCCTGTTTTTTGTTCTGTGGTTGTGATTTTGTTTTTGACTTTTTTGGTATTATCGCCTGTGTTGTATGGTATTTCTGATGTTGAAACAAACAGAAAAATTTCTGCTCTTGCCCAAAGAACATTTATTGTACAGTTACAGCAGACGGGTTTCGCGCCCTTGAATTTTATAAATTTTTGTGAAGAATATTGCCGGATACTGCATGAACACTGTCAGAGAAAAACAGGTTCAACAAAATGTATCTGCGGGAGATGTGAAATATGAAGATAATATCAAAGTTAGCGGTTGCAAGTTTTGTTTTGAGTTTGGTTTCATTTATTCAGTTGTTTGGCATTGAGAAGGCGATTTTGTCAATTATTCTCGGAGTATTTGCATTAAAAGAAATTCTTAACAGCCAGGAAGAATTAAAAGGGAAAAACTATGCTTATGCGGGTATAATATTTGGTTCGTTATACATTTTGGTTCTGCTTGTATTTGTAATTCTAAAAGGGCCGGAAATATTTAAGTTGCTCAGTCATCTGCGTTAAAATAGAGACAATGAAACTTAAAATAATTTTTACGCTGAATCTTTTGCTGATTTTAATGTTGTCTCTCCCGGGAACTGCGGGCTGCGAAGAGTCCGTTACCCTTGATGCCCTCCTCAAACGCGCAAGGGAGAACAACCCTGAAATCAAATCCGCATACCACAACTACACATCAAGAAAAAACAACATTACGGCAGCGAGGTCGTGGGAATACCCCCAGTTCGGTTATGAAAATACCAGGTGGACGGATAAAACCGAGGACATGTTTTCCGTATCCCAGATGTTTTCTTTCCCTGGAAAACTTTCGCTTAAAGGCAGGGTTGCGGAAAGTTACGCAGGTATCGCCGAACAGGAACTCAATTCAAAAATCATCCGGGTAGCGTCTATGATCAAAAGAAATTTCTGGGAATATTGGTTGATAGACAAAACAATAGAGGTTTATCAGGAAAACATTGAATTGATGAACAGGTTTTTGAGCATAGCCAAGAGCCGGTATGCCACCGGCATAGTCACTCAAGCGGACGTTCTCAAGGCGAACACCGAACTTGCCAAAATGGAGAGTATGCTTGTTGAAATTGAGCAGGAAAGGGACTCAATCCAGTCGGAGCTGAATGCGCTTGTTAACGACAGGCCCGATACCCCGCTTGGCAAACCCGTCCGGCCCGTGAGCCCGGACCTAAAATATAAATACGGGGAACTGGAGAATATTGCGCTGAAAAACAACCAGTTGATTAAATCCAGGGAATTTTCATACCAGAGAAGCATTTACGGACTGGACTTGGCGCGACGTGAATGGTTCCCCGACATAATGGGCAGCGTGAAGTCGGGCAGTATGTCAAACACTTACATGGCAGGGGTTTCACTGCCGCTGTATTTCTGGAAGCAGGGGTCAATTGTCCGGACGATGAAAAGCGAAAAGGAAGCGGGCGAGTGGGAATTGGCAGCGGCTAAGGTTGACGTCCTGAGAGACATCAGGGACCTCTATACAAAATACAATGCCCGGCAGAAATCCGTCGGTATTTACGAAGCGGCCGTTATACCGCTGGCGAAACAAACACTGGAAATTACTGAATCCAGCTACCGCACGGGGAAAAACAATTTTCTTGATTTGCTTGACAGTCAGAAGAGATACCTTGAATATAATCTTGAATATTACCGTCTGGTTGCGGAAGAGGGTATTGCCCTGTCGGACCTGGAACGGGTTGCGGGCGTGGAATTGGGAAAGCCGGAATAGACGGGACAACCGCAACAGAGCCGTTCTGTTTGTCCTATCAAGGAGAAGAGGAAAAAATGAAAATGAAATACTTTCTGATTGTGACGGCGGTTGCGCTATCGCCGCTATTTTTTGCCTCCTGCGGCAAAAAGGAGAAGTTAAACATCCGCATGGTCAGGACTGATGAAATCGGCATTGAATCTGTTTGTCCGGTGACAAAGAATAAATTTACGGTCACGGGCGATACAAAGGCGGTTGACTACAAGGGTAAGGCGTATTATTTTTGTTGTCCCGGATGTGACAGCCGGTTTGTAAATGAACCAGGGGAATACGTAACATCTGGCGAAGACAGGAGCCCGGCGGGACCAAAAGTAACGAAAGATGCAGGAGACGAAATTAACTACTGGACGTGTTCAATGCATCCTCAGGTCAGGGCGGACAAGCCGGGTAAGTGTCCCATATGCGCCATGGAACTTATACCCGTATATAAGGGTGATGAGGGAATGATTTCCGTTGACGACCAAAAGAAAAAGACCCTGGGCATAAAGAGCCGGCCGGCGGAAAAAATGCATCTCATAAAAATGATCCGGTTAGCCGCCAGCGTCTCTTACGACAACGAACTGTATCTCGCGCAGCAGGAATACCTGTCAGGTTTTAAGAACTGGCAAAAGGTCAGGGATGAGGAATCCGCGCAAAAAGCCCGGGTAAAAGACACGATGGATGCAGCGAAATTCCGTCTTAACCTGTTGGGATATACCGACGGGGATATAATTAAATTAGGCGGCATGGACGGGGCGGATAAAAATTTAATCTATCCCGGTAAAAATGTTTGGCTCCTGGCGGAGGTTTACGAGCAGGACCTTAATGTGGTAATGCCAGGACAAAAGGTTAATGTAATAACATCTGCGTATCCGTCAAAGAATTTTCCGGGTGTCGTAAGGTTCGTTGAACCGTCCCTGAACCCGCAGACGCGCTCTGCAAGAGCGAGGGTTGAGGTTGAAAACTCCGATAACCTGCTTAAACTTGAAATGTACGCCGTCGTTGAAATAAAACTGGCATTGGGCAGTCACCTTGCCATTCCCGAGAATGCGCTTATAGACACCGGCGTCCGCAAAATCGTTTACCTTGATTTACAAAAAGGCAGTTATAAAATGCAGGAAATCATAACGGGTTTTTCCGCAGAGGGTTTTGTACAGGTGCTCGGAGGACTGAAGCCGGGAGACATGGTCGTGACGGACGGCAACTTCCTGATTGATTCGCAATCAACCCTGACAGGCGGCCAGTCGATCCTGTACGGCGGGGCGGAAGAAGTAAAAGAAAAACCAGAAAAGGTTAAACATAAACATTGAGGGGGGGGGGAATTAAAAAATGAGAAAGGTTATTGTAATGATGTGTTGTTTGGTGCTAACGGGTTTCTTTGCTGATAGGATTATGGGGCAACAGCGTGAAGGACTTGAACACTCCCCGCCAGCCGCGGCCAGCCCCGAGATTTTACCCGATGTTAGATCCGAGAATATTGGGAGACAATATCAAGAAATGGGAGAAGCGCCAATGACCTATTTTGAGAAAACAGTTTACACATGTCCTATGCATCCTGAAATCACAAGTGAAAAATCTGGCAAGTGTCCGAAGTGCAAAATGAAACTTGAAAAGAATATGTCGCTGATGACATATGCCTGTTCAGAAAAAGATTGTAACCATCAGAGTGCAAAAACAGGGATGTGTCCTAAACATAAAAAGGATTTAGTAAAATCCGAAGTAAAATTCCATTGTCCAAAATGTGGTGGAGAGATTCGTCCAAAAAAACTAAAACCTGAGCCGGTGAAGCCCTTAAAAGCAGAGATTCCGAAAGAAGAAAAACCAGTATTCCGTAATGTCAATGACGATGAAATAGGCAAAGAAGTTATCTGTGTAGTAATGAATAAAAAAATCAAAGTCACACAGAAAACAAAAGTTGTTGACTATAAAGGACAAAAATATTATCTTTGTTGTCCGGGTTGTGATAGTGAATTCATTAAAAATCCTGAAAAGTTTGTCAGATAAACCGTCTAAACATGGAAATTGTTGCAGTAACCCAATGAAAAAATAAATAAAATGGAGGAGTACGGGTCATGAAAAAAATCGGTAGTGTGCTTGGAATTTTGGTATTAAGTTGTTTGTTGTTCAGTAATCTCACATTTGCGCATTTCCCGGATCCCGCCGAACATGTTTTGCACGAGGAAAAATTTATTGCTTTCAGCAGCGAGTTTGCTGAATTTAATTATGCGGGTTATCAGGGAAGTTATTCCCGCAACGCTTTTGTTATTAAACTTCCTTTGATTGACAGATTGTCTTTGCGTGCGGAAGTTCCGTTCATTATACTTCGCAGAGACAGTAAATCGTTTGCGGGTTTGGGAGATATAATTCCGGGTATTACGGCTGAAGTATTTCATACGGAAAAAATACATCTAAACATTAACGGTTTTTTTGAAACGCCGACAGGTCTTCATAAAGACGGCATTGGCGCCGGCCACCTTTCTTTCATTTCCGCGTTTGACATCGGTTATGAGATTAACGAAACGCATCTTTTTCACGGCGGGGTTGATGTAGTTACCGGTTTATCAGAGCATGATGAAGAAGATGCGGCGCCATCTTTGGTTCACCCGCACAGCGAGCCCGAGATTTTACTGCATCTTGGAAATAATATAAAACTTTCTGAATCACTATCTTTTGGCGGAGGATTTGTAGATGAGTTTAATCAAAAAGAACAGAAACATTACATGAGCTGTTTAGGTTCTCTTTTAATCGGCAGAAAAAATCCAATAAGCGTAAACCTAAGACTGCCTTTACGAGAGAATAATCGTTTGAACTGGAGCATAAATCTGCGGCTGACAATTTAGGAGATGACTGGTTATGCGAATTGCTAAAATTTCGTTCTTAAAGTTCTTTGTTATTCTTACTGTTTTGGCGGTCTTAACTGAATTAGTTTATTCATTTGATTTATGTCCTGCTTGTTCGCCGGAAATAGTTTCTTCAGAGTCAAATTTACCGGATTATATGCTCGGTAAGGGGAAGTTTTCATTTATTGCACTTTCTTCTTTGGGTGAAATTAAATCAGACCATGCTGAGGGGCATTCACAAATAGAGCAAGCATTGGTTTCTTCCAATTATGGAATTACTAACCACTTCAAAGCGGGGTTGATGTACGGATTCAGTTCACAAAAGTTATCTTTACAAATTGATTATTTATTATTACAAGAAAAAGATATAAGACCAAGTTTGATTTTAGGTATAGGAAGTTTTAGAGGAATTTTTTCTGAGTCACATCCATATGTAATAGCAATAAAAAGTATACAACCGTATGTAAAATTACCAATAAAAATTTCTGCTGG
>JAHJSO010000171.1 GCA_018830385.1 Elusimicrobiota bacterium
ATGGCAAAAGAATTTCCTGTAATATGGTTTCAAGGCGCTTCTTGTAGCGGATGTGCCGTTTCGGTACTTAATTCTTTAAGTCCGACGATAAAAAATGTTTTGCTGGACGAACTTGTCCCCGGAAAACATATAAATTTATTATTTATGCCGACCATAATGACCGCATCAGGAAAATTGGCTGTGGATGTGGCGCTTGATGCAGAAAAAAATAAAAGTGGCGAATACATACTTATAGTTGAGGGGGCAATTCCCGAAAATGGTTTCGGGGATGTCGCAGAAAAATCAATGGGGGCTAGCGTTGAAGAATTGTCAAAAAATGCATCGGCCGTTTTATCACTCGGAACCTGTTCGGCATTCGGCGGAATTCCAAAAGGAAATCCAAATCCCACCAAAGTCAGAAGCGTCAAAGAATTTCTGGCGCTAAAAAAACTGGACAAGCCTGTGATAAACATCCCCGGTTGTCCTCCGCACCCCGACTGGTTCACAGGAACTGTCGCAAATATACTTTTATTTGGAATACCTGAACTGGATGAACTTTCAAGACCAAAACTTTTTTATGGAAAACTTATTCATGAAAATTGCGAGAGAAGACCGTATTTTGACAAAGGAAAATTCGCCAAAAAATTTTCTGACGAGGGGTGTATGTACGAACTCGGCTGCAAAGGGCCATATACGAATGCTGACTGCCCTATAAGAAGTTGGAATTCCGGTGTCAATTGGTGCATTCAGAATGGAAGCCCCTGTATCGGATGTGTAGAACCGGAGTTTCCGGATTTAGAGGCGATGTATAAAAAGACAAAATGGGTGACTAAATGATAAAAATAACCATAGACCCGGTAACCAGAATAGAAGGACATTTAAAAATAGAAGCAACCGTTGATAATGGCACTGTAAAAGAAGCCATTTCATCAGGGACACTCTTCAGAGGAATTGAAATTATTCTTAAAAACAGAGACCCCAATGATGCAACACAGATAACACAGAGAATCTGCGGGGTTTGTCCCATCTGTCATGCGACCGCTTCCGCACTTGCACTTGATTCTGCGTTCGGAATTGCCGACAAAATTACGGATAACGGCCGCATAATAAGAAACCTAATCCTCGGATCTAATTTTATTCAGTCACACATTTTGCATTTCTATCACCTTGCAGCACTTGATTTTGTTAAATCACCCGATATACCGCCATTTATTCCGAGATACGAAGGGGATTACCGTTTTTCCGAAAAGGAAAATGCCGAACTTACGCAACATTATATTAAAGCGCTTGAAATCAGACGAAAAGCACAGGAGATGCTTGCGATATTCGGCGGGAAAATGCCGCATAATGTCGGAATAATTGCCGGCGGCGTTACAATAAAACCGACAACTGATAAAATTACGAATTTTTTATGGCGTCTGAATGAACTGCGTGAATTTATTGATAATGTTTATATCCCCGATGTTATTGCGGTTGCTAAAAAATATTCTGATTATTTTCAAATAGGTCGTGGCTGCGGCAACTATCTCGCATATGGCGTTTTTGATTTGGAAGGCAATGGAAAGGATTACCTTGCAAGAAAACGGCTTTTAAGAAGCGGAAGAACCTCAACAGACCTGATATGTAAAGCGGTTGATTCATCAAAAATTACAGAGGATGTCCAACACTCATGGTATGATGATTCTCAGACGCACAAACATCCGCTTGACGAAGAAACAATCCCGAAAAAAGATAAAAAAAACGGATATTCATGGCTTAAATCACCGAGATACGAAGAGAATGTTTACGAGGTCGGGCCTCTTGCCAGAATTTTGGTAAATTATATTTCTGGCGATGAAACAACTAAAAAACTTGTGGGTGGAGTTCTATCAGAATTCAATGCAAAACCCGATGTTCTCTTTTCTGTTTTGGGAAGACATGCAGCAAGGGCAATTGAGTCAAAACTTGTTGCTGATAATATGGCAAACTGGGTTCTGGAATTAAAGCCCGATGAACCTGTATTTACAGAATACCAAATACCCGAGGAATCGGAAGGGGCAGGTCTCACAGAAGGTCCTCGGGGGGCGCTTGGCCATTGGATAAAAATCAAAAATAAAAAAATAGAAAATTATCAGTGTGTTGTGCCGACTACATGGAACGCATCTCCGAAGGACGATAAGGAACAGCCGGGACCTATTGAGCAGGCGATCATCGGCACAAAGATTAGAGACGAGGCATCCTTCTTCAAAAATCCTTTTGAGATAGTTCGCATTGTTCGTTCCTTTGACCCCTGTCTCGCCTGTGCGGTGCACCTAATTGATTTAAGAGGAAACACAATTGGAAAATTCAGGGCGACCTAAAATTGCAGTTGTAGGTTTCGGAAATATTTTGATGGGTGATGAAGGTGTCGGGGTTTATATTATAGAAGAGTTACAAAAAAACTATTCGCCACTCGCTACCCGTAACCCGCTTGAATTTATAGACGGTGGTACGGCAGCAGTAGATGTGCTTCTTTCGTTAAAGGATGTTGACAAACTGATAATAATTGACGCTGTTAAAAACGGAGGCATCCCCGGAGACATTTATAAATTTCATCCGCATCAGGCGGACACAGTCAATGCCTCCGTCA
>JAHJSO010000172.1 GCA_018830385.1 Elusimicrobiota bacterium
GCGGTGCGATACCCGGCGGGGATACCCCGCCCCTCTGCGTTTCCTTCAGCCGCTGCTGCGACTCTTTCAGTTGGGTTTCAAGTTCACGGATGCGGACGTTCAGTTGATAGACGTCCGACGGCTGGGTTTTCTTCGCCTCATCCGCAATAATCTCCAGTTCAAGAATTTTGTTTTTCAACTGCCTTATCTGGGTTTCGTAAGCGTCCGTAAGCCGCCTCTTTTCCTTCTCAAAGTCCACCGACGAAAACTCCTGCGTCCCGCCATCCAGGGTAAACTCATATACGATTGCAGCGCGGTGCGTACCCATTGTATTCACCACTCCTCCGAACGGAAAGCCGAAGGCGTAGTCCAGACGGGCGGATTTGTATTTTAAACTGGCGCCTATGTTATAACTGAATGACTGCCCTGAACCAAACCCCATCCCGGTCCGCAACGCCCACGTTTTTTTACTGAACCATTTTTCCATGCCCGTATTTATTTTTATGTCGGATTCAACCGCCGTAGCGCCTAACGTGAAATTAAACGTGTTCCTGTATTCGTAGGTCTGCCTGTATGCCAGCGATACGTTGTAATTGTGCCTGTATGCGAAAGCGACGTTTATCGTCATAGGGAGAAGTTCTTTTTCGTTAAGCCCTATATCGGGCTGGTTGAAGTTCACAAGCGATGCACCGATAAAATAATCCGGATAAATATTCCAGAGTACCCCCGGGTCAAGCCCTATAACCGATTTTGTATTCCTCCTGCCGTAATCAAAGACAGGGTCTGTCTGCGTATAACCGTCCATTACGTAGTTCTGGTTGAGTTGCTTTATCGCGAGCCCTAACCCGATCGTTTCGGACACCGCCCTGCTTACTGCTGCCGTATATGTATTTTCCGTATAATAGCCGGCAAGTGAAAAACTCTGCCATGAAAACCCTAATGAAGTTCTGCCGTCTTTCAGTGGGTGGATGTATCCCATATACCCCCTGGAAAGGTCGCTCTCGTCGGTAAGGCCGAGCCACAGCCGGGAATACTCAGTCCCAACCTGGGGATTCCTAATAAAAGCCACTGCCCCGGGGTTGTAATATATTCCGTAAACGTCGTCGGCGATGGCGGTATAGCAGTTGCCTAAACCGGCAGGCCTTGCCCCGGCGCCCAGGAATTCAAAATCAGCAAAAACATACTGCGCCGGAAATACCACTGCAATAAAAACCAGTAATGTTATCCTTTTCATTTGACTCATAGCGTCATTGCGAGCCCGAAGGGCGTGGCAATCAGAGTGTCATTGCGAGCCCCGAAGGGGCGTGGCAATCCATCAGTTATCTTTTTCATCTTGCCAGTATTATCGTCCCTGTCCATGCCCTGTTCCCGTATTTAATCTGATAGATGTACATCCCTTTCCTCGCCGGCTCCCCGCCCTGATACCTGCCGTCCCAGGAAAGATAATCCCCGCTGTCCGACTTTGACGCCATGTTTGAAACAAACCCGCCGTACAAATCATACACAGCGCCTGAAACCTGTTCCCCCGTCCTATTGATGTAATTAAATTTTATTTCATCCCATTTCCCGTCCTTATTCGGAGTAAATATCTTGCTCGGATAAATACTGAATGAAAAATCCTTTTCAAACACCGTGTCTAATTTATATCTCCCTGACTGATTGATCCTTACGGACATTTCTCCTTTTGTTGTATCCCTTATCCCCCCCAGGTTTATGAACTCAACCCCGTTGTGCCAGAAAATTGACGGTGAAGCGCCCTGCTGTGTTTGGGCGGATATACCCGCCCAGAGGGAGAGAGTATACCTGAAATTCAATATCACAGGCGAGCCAAACTTGTAGTCCTTCTGTTCTGTCTCCACGCCCTTAGAATCCATTTTTGTAACCCTTATTTCACACTCTGCGCCATCTTTAACGAGCCATGCCTTTTCCTGATTGATTCTCATTTTGTCGGAAAGGTCGCCCGAAATAGAAAGATGAGCATCCTTCTGATTGCTCATTATAACAACAGCGGGTGATATTTCAGAAGACACCATATCCGAATCGCCGCTTTCAAGCCCCGTCGGCGTTAGTGTTCTCACCAGATAGTAATACGTCCGGCCGTCAACGGAGTTGTCAGTCCATGCGTATGAATTATAGCCGACCGTGGCGCCCGCCTTTTCAAACGTTCCGGTCGGGCTGTTTGATCGATAAACGTTGTAGCCGTATATCTCCTTACCCGGTTCCGTTATCGTCGTGCCATCTTCAAACCTTGAGACCTGCTGCCATTCTATAAAGAACTTTTTTCCGCCATCTAAAAGTTCTCTCCGGGTCCAATATCTGGGCGGGGGTAATTTGTTAATTTCTAAAACAAAAAATTTCCCGACAGAAGTGGTGGCGCTACTGCCTTTTGTATCAAAGGCGGTAACCTTCCAGTAATATGTAGCGCCCTGCAGAAGTTTTTCAGACGAAGGCACCTGCCAGGAAGTTTCAGTAATACCTGAATGGATTATGGGTAAAGAGAAATCCGTGGATGTGGAGTATGTAAGTGTATAACTTAAAATCCTGTCGCCGGCCGGCTCATCAGGGTCTGTCGCCTTCTGCCAGGTTAAAAGTGGTGTCCTGGTGTTTATACTGGAACTCTCCAACGGAGAAATGATAGAGAAATGGTTCGGTGGCTCGTTTGTTGAACTTATAAATATATAAAATTTCTGGGTGGACTTTCTCGTCTGCCCGATAGAGTCAACTGCTTCAACTTCCCACCAGTATGTTGTATTCTCGGCAAGAACCTCTAAACCAGTGCCTGATAGTTGATAAAATGTTGCAGAGCCGATTGTCTCTGTTGAAATCGTCCAGTCGCTGGTACCAAACCCGTAGTTAAGTTTATACCTGTGCGTCTCAAAATACTCGGTGATGTTTGCAGGACCCCAGACAAACCGCGGCGCCCTTGTCTTAACCGTCCCCGAGGGTAAAACCAAATCAAATGGGTCGGGGATTTCGTTTACACTACTTATTATAACCGACCATGTTGTAGAAATATTTGAAAATATCCCCTCGGAGTCCCTCGCACTGACATTCCATCTGTATGTGGCGTTTTCAACAAGGGCTATTGTCGGCACAAAACTTGTTTTCTTTATCCCGGCGCTTGACTGGACAGTAATAAAATTATTACTTGAGTAATATACCGTGTAATCAAGAACAAAGTCCCCGGGGTCTATATCTGAAGATGCTGACCATGAAAAAGTCGGGGTTGAAGAATTCACTATTGTCCCGCTGCTCGGCGCAGAAAGGGCAGGTGCTGACGGTGGGGAATTCACTGCATTGAGTATAAAATAACCCGTTGAA
>JAHJSO010000173.1 GCA_018830385.1 Elusimicrobiota bacterium
ACGCTCAACGGCGGTATCCCATCCTTTAAGATGTTTATGATTTACAGAAGTCAGGGCTGGATGGCTGATGATGGTATGTTATTTTCTGCACTTGAACAAACAGCAAATACAGGCGCAACTATACTGCTCCATGCAGAGAGTGCGTTTATTCTTGACCTTCTTATTGAAAGATACCATACGGAAGAAATGATGAAAAAATATGGTGCATACTGCCACACATTAGCCCGTCCATGTTATACTGAATACGAGGCGATACAGCGGGCGGCAACATGGGCGAAGGTCACAGGCGGCAGGGTCCATATTGTGCATATGTCAACATCAGAAGGAGCGGAAATTGTTGCAAGGGCGAAAAAAGAAGGGGTAAAAATATGGGCGGAGACCTGCCCCCAGTATTTATTGTTAACCGACGATGTTTTCAAAAAGGAAAACGGACACCTCTTCGCGACCTGCCCGCAGGTAAAAAAGAAACACGACTCAGCCGGACTCCTGAAAGCGATAAAATCCGGTGGGGTTGAAGTTCTTGCAACCGACACCTGCACTTTCAACACGGAACAAAAAAATATGTGGGATGAGGATTTCACAAAAATTCCTTACGGTATGCCAGGGGTTGAAACGCTTGTGCCGACAATGTTCACTCATCTGGCGGGCAAAAATAAAATATCATTGAACAAATTCGTCTCGCTTGTTTCAACAAACCCGGCGAAACTCTTCGGGCTATATCCACAAAAAGGAACAATCGCAAAAGGGAGTGATGCGGACATAGTAATTTTTGACCCAAAAAAGAAAAGGACAATTGATTACAAAGCCATGGCGACAAAATGCGACTGGTCCCCATTTCAGGGAATGAAACTCACTGGTTATCCTGTTTTAACAATCTCGCACGGTGAAATCGTCGCAAAAGATGGAAAATTCACAGGAAAAACGGGACGTGGAAAATTCCTGAAAAGGAAACCTGGGGGGAAAATATAACGCAAAAACTTCGGCACAGCAAAAATTTTGGGAGCGGGTTACAGCGGATAAGCGGGTCATAGCAGAGTAGCGGTCCACAGCGGACGGCCACAACAAACAGGAGGAAAAACTACATGTCAGACGAGAAAAAATTGTCAACAGCAGAAATTAAAGAAAAAAGGGAAAAGTACCTGATGCCGGCGTATATGACGTATTTCACAGAACCGGTGCAGATTGTCCGCGGGGAAATGCAGTATGTATATGACGATAAAGGGAAAAAATACCTGGATGCCTTCAGTGCAGTTGTAACAATCTCCGTCGGTCACTGCCATCCTGACATCGTCCCTGCCGTCCAGAAACAGAACGCAACCCTCCAGCACATAACCACGCTCTACTACACCGAGGCGCTCGTGAAATTAGCGGAAAAATTAGCGTCAATTACACCGGGCGACCTGCAAAAATCTTTCTTTACGAACTCAGGGACGGAAGCCACCGAGATGGCAGGCGTTATCGCCAAGAACTACACGAAGAGGCACGAGTTCATAGCGTTAAGGCATTCATTCCACGGAAGGACCCTTCTCTCAATGGCGCTGTGCGGCCAGAGCGTCTGGCGCCACTCCACACCGTTTGTATTCGGCGTGAACCACGCTCCCGCCGCCTACTGTTACAGATGCCCGATGGGGTTGACTTACCCTGCATGCAATATGAAGTGCGCCTATGAGGTTGAAGAGATAATCAAGTACTCAACCTCCGGGAAAATTGCAGCTATGATAGCCGAACCGATATCCGGTTTCGGAGGGGTCATCACGCCGCCGAAAGAATACTTCAAGATAGTGGCCGACATAGTCCATAAATACGGCGGGCTGTTAATTACCGACGAAGTGCAGACAGGTTTCGGCAGGACGGGTGACAAATGGTTCGGCATAGAACAGTACGGCGTTATCCCTGATATGATGACCATGGCAAAGGGTATGGGCAACGGCATTCCGGTGGGAGGGGTAATTACTACGCCCGAAATCGCCGAGTCACACAGGGGACTCGTACACTTTTCAACCTACGGCGGCAACCCGGTTTCAACCCTCCAGGCGCGGCTCGTAATTGAAACGATTGAAAAACACGATTACAAAAAGAATGCCCGTGTTATCGGCGACCTTCTCAAAAATAATTTCCTTGCACTCCAGGAAAAACACAAAATAATCGGCGAGGTCCGCGGTATGGGACTTATGCTCGGGCTTGAACT
>JAHJSO010000174.1 GCA_018830385.1 Elusimicrobiota bacterium
CCGTCCGAACTGCTGAAGTTCATCGCCGGGCAGAAGATGTCCGCCCTGGCGATTACTGACCACGGCAACATGTCCGGCGCAATTGAATTTTACTCTGCCTGCTACGATGCGGGAATAAAACCCATAATCGGCGCGGAACTCTATATAACGAACGGCTCAAGGTTTGTCCAGCCGGGCCAGCCGCCCCAATCGCAAAAAAACTTCCACATAACCCTCCTGGCAAAGGATAAGACGGGTTATGAAAACCTCATGCGACTGTCTTCCATCGCTTATACGGAAGGGTTTTACCGCAAGCCCAGGATAGACAGGGAATCACTCAAACAATTCAGCGAAGGTTTAATCTGCCTGTCAGGATGCCTGCACGGAGAAATACCCGAGGCGCTCCGCTCCGGTAACGACGAACTTGCAATGAAACTTGCGTCCGAATACAGGGATATTTTCGGGAAAGACGAAGACGACCGGAGCAATTTTTACATTGAACTGATGGACAACGGCATGCCCGAGCAGAAGGAACTGCTCCCCAAACTCCTGGAACTGGCCAAAAAGACGGGACTCCCCGTCGTAGCCACAAACGACTGCCATTATCTCCGTCAGGAAGACGCATCCTCGCATGAGATAATAATGTGCATCGGCACTGGCAAAAAACTTGCCGACCCCGACCGGCTGAAATTTGCAACAGACCAGTTTTATTACAAAACCGCAAACGAAATGATAAAATTATTCTCGGGCATCCCGGGGGCAACCGAAAATACATTGAGAATCGCAGAGAGGTGCAACCTGGAGATGCAATTCAACCAGATTCTCCTGCCGCACTATACCGTCCCCGAAGGCGAAACGCCTGACGGCTACCTGCGGAAACTCTGCGGGGAAGGGTTGAAAAAGAAATATCCGGAAATCACCCCGCCAATCAAACAGCGGCTTGAATATGAACTGGGCATTATAAATAAAATGGGCTTCGCTCCGTATTTTCTGATCGTCTGGGATTTTGTGGAATACGCCAAGAGAAACAACATCCCCGTCGGGCCGGGCCGCGGCTCAGGTGCCGGCTCAATCGTTGCTTACTCGTTAGGCATTACGAACATCTGCCCGCTAAAATACGGGCTCCTGTTTGAGAGGTTCCTGAACCCCGACAGAAAAACAATGCCGGATTTTGACATTGACTTCGCCGATTACGGGAGAGACGCCATCATAGAGTACGTCCTGAAAAAATACGGAGAAAAAAACGTGGCGCAGATTATAACCTTCGGTACGATGCAATCCAAACTTGCAATAAAAGACGTTGCAAGGGTAATGGGTTTCAGCGTGGCTGACGGCGACCGTATAACAAAAATGATTCGGCAGGGAGAGCCAATCTACCAGGCGGTAAATACCGTAAAAGAACTGAAAGACCTGTACCGCACGGATGAAAACATAAAAAAACTCATTGATAATGCAAGACAGATTGAAGGCCTGAAGAGGCACCAGGGGGTGCATGCTGCCGGGCTCGTGATTGCAAAGGATGACATCACGAAATACACGCCGCTTGCAAAGTCGGTCCGAAAACTCGCAGGGGAGCAGTCCATTATTACGACGCAGTATAACGACGACGCCCTCATAAAATTGGGGCTCCTGAAGATTGACTTCCTCGGCCTGAAGACCCTTACTATCCTTGAAGAGGCGCAGAAACTTATAAACGCCAGGAATCCCGGAATCGGGTTTGACATCGTCAATATTCCGCTGGACGACAAAAACACATATAAACTCCTGCAGAAAGGGAAAACAGCAGGGGTATTCCAGCTGGAATCGGATGGGATGAAAGATCTCCTGAGAAAATTAAGGCCCACTGTGTTTGAGGACATCGTCGCCCTTATCTCCTTGTACCGCCCCGGCCCGATGGGGGCAGGCATGCTGGACGAGTTCGTATCAAGGAAGCACCAGAGGACCGGCATAAAATACGACCACCCGCTCCTTGAACCGATACTCAAAGAGACATACGGCGTTATCCTTTACCAGGAACAGGTAATGCAGATAGCCCAGAAACTTGCCGGATTCAGCGCCGGCCAGGCGGACGTTTTAAGAAGCGCCATGGGTAAGAAGGTCCCGGAGGAAATTGAGAAACAGCAGGATATATTC
>JAHJSO010000023.1 GCA_018830385.1 Elusimicrobiota bacterium
AAAAACCTTATGAAAATAGGCATGGATGCATTGAACGAATATACGGACAAAACGGAAGGGATTAAACGGACGCTGACAAAAGTAATTGACGTCGTCAGCAAGGACTTTAAAATAGGCAAGCAGAAACCGGTGGACATATTCCAGATACTGAACTACGTCGGCTGGGGAAATATACACATCATACAGGATGGAATCCCCGGGGACGACTGGAACCTCCTGCCGTTTGCATTCTGGGGAAAGGCGGGACAACCTGCACAGGAACGACTCAAAACATGGGTGGCGAAATACCTGCAGGATAAAACAGTCACCGTCATAAACAACCCTGGTTATCTGGTAAAACCGCTGGAATAAATAGCATGTAACTGGTTCTAAAAAATCAAGTTTTTGAACGAATAACATATTACTAACAATGAATACAATAAAAAGTGTTCTTCCGAAGAACGAAACACACCAGGAAATGAGGGTGGTTGAGGGCAGGGACACAATCGTCTCGCAGTTCAGCGCATACCTGCAGGACGAATCAAAACTTTCTGCCGGTGAGATTCAATACCTGGCGTTCGCCGAAACGGAAAAACAGGTGGCTGATTTTCTGAAAGATATGTCTGGAAAAAATATACCTGTTACCATCTCTAATGGCAGAACAGGTGTTACAGGTGGCTGTGTGCCAAAATCAGGGGCAGTGCTAACTGTTGAAAAAATGGACAAAATCCTGGGAACAAGAAAGGTGCAGGACGAAATATGGGTCAGGTGTCAGGCGGGTGTCGTGCTTGAAACACTCCATAAAGAAAGCCAGAAAATTGATGGGGGATATTTTTATCCTGTTGATGCAACGGAAATGAGTGCCCGTATTGGAGGAACTGTCTCAACGAATGCCTCGGGGGAGAGAAGTTTCAGATACGGCTCCACAAGAAAATGGGTGAGGTCCCTCAGGGTTGTTCTGACAAATGGCGAAGTACTGGAAATAGAAAGAGGGAAAATATTTGCCGACAATAAAAATCAATTTGAAATTGAATTTTTAGACGGCGGGGCTTCTGTTGTAACCCTCCCGACATATAAAATGCCCGAAGTAAAAAATGCATCCGGATATTACGCAAAACCGGGAATGGACATAATTGACCTGTTCATCGGTTCTGAAGGGACACTTGGCGTGATAACCGAGATTGAAGTCGCACTTGCAAAAAGGCCCGAAAACATAATGTCCGTTATTTCATTTTTCCCTGAGGAAAAGGACGCTCTTAATTTCTTCTTCTCCGCAAGGAAAGAACTGGATACCGCCCTTGTTTTTGAGTATTTTGACTCGGGTGGACTTAACATTTTGAGAGAGAAAAAGAAACACGAAGGAGCAAATTCATTTGTGCCTGATTTTGATTCCGCTGCAAAGGCGGCAATTCTTCTGGAACTTGAATACACTGATGAAACACTTGAGCAAATCACAGGCACACTTGATAAATTACTTACGGAAAACAAATCGTCAATTGACAATTCATGGGCGGCGATTGAAGAAAAAGACATGTTAAAAATCAGGGCAATGAGACACGCCCTGCCCGAAGGTATTAACGAAACAATAACCAGAAACAAAAGGGCTTATCCATCCCTGCATAAAATTTCAGCAGATATTGCCGTGCCTGAAAATAAACTGCTGTCTCTGATTGACTATTACAAGTCAAAATTAGAGCCGTCTGCTTTTCAATGGACGCTGTTCGGACACATAGGCGAAAGCCATCTCCATACGAATATACTGCCGAAAAACGACGGGGAATTTAAAAAGGCGAAAGAACTCCACTTGGAGTTCGCTAAAAAATCAGTGGAATTAGGCGGAACAATTTCCGCCGAGCACGGTGTAGGCAAAATCAAACACCCGTATCTGGAAGTTATGTTCGGCAGGGACGGGCTGAAACAGATGGCGGGCGTAAAAAAGGCGCTGGACACGGCTTGTATATTAAACAGGGGAAATATATTCCCGGAGGAGTTATTATGAGAGATATTAATATCAGTGAGATTACAGGTGTGGTAAAAAAATTATGCCTGGATACGAATTTTGTCCTGCCGGAGGATGTCTGGAAAAAATTAAGGGAAGCGCAGGCGACGGAAGAATCGCCCGCAGGGAAAGACGTACTTAAACAAATAATTGAAAACGACACTATCGCCGAGAAAGAAAAAATCCCTATGTGCCAGGACACAGGGCTTGCCGTTGTATTCGTTGAAGTCGGGCAGGAAGTCCACATTACGGGAGGGGACTTAACGGATGCGATAAACCAGGGCGTCCGGGAGGGCTACACGGAAGGTTATTTAAGAAAATCAGTTGTGGCTGACCCGCTCCGACGGAAAAACACTGGCGACAACACCCCCGCGGTAATACACACTGAGATCGTCTCTGGCGACAAATTAAAAATCAGCGTTATACCTAAAGGCGGCGGTTCGGAAAATATGGGTTCGCTTGCCATGCTGCCTCCTTCGGCAGGGGTTGAAGGGGTAAAAAAATTCGTAGTGGACGCCGTTAAAAAAGCCGGGTCAAACCCGTGCCCGCCGATTGTCGTCGGCGTGGGTATAGGGGGGACATTTGACGGGGTAGCGCTTTTAGCAAAAAGGTCGCTGCTGCGCCCGCTGGACAGCGTCCATCCTGATTCGTATTATGCAGGGCTGGAAAAAGAACTCCTTAAAGAAATAAACAATATAGGGATAGGTCCGCAGGGACTGGGTGGACGGGTTACAGCTCTTGCTGTCTTAATTGAAACATACCCATGCCATATCACTGCCATCCCGGTAGCCGTGAACATACAGTGCCATGCCTGCAGACGAAAGACGTTTATTATATAGAGGTATAAATCAATGTCAACAAAAAAAATTTCAGCACCTTTTGATGAAAAAACAGTTGCGGATTTAAAATCAGGCGACAGCGTTTTAATTACGGGCACAATTTATACGGCGAGGGACGCTGCCCACAAGTGCCTTACCGAACTCATTGAGCAAAAAAAATCACTGCCTTTTGAACTGAGGGGGGCGGTGGTTTATTATGTGGGACCATCCCCTGAGAAACCCGGACAGGTCATTGGCTCGGCAGGGCCAACAACCTCCTACAGAATGGATGCCTACTCTACCCTGCTCATGCAACACGGTCTCAAAGGAATGATAGGCAAAGGAAAACGCTCGCCGGCGGTTATTGATGCAATGAAAAATTACAGGGCGGTTTATCTTGCGGCAACCGGCGGTGCCGGGGCGCTCCTGTCAAAATGCATTAAAAAATCAGAAATCATTGCATTTGAGGAACTCGGGCCTGAGGCGGTCAGGCGGCTTGAAGTGGAAAATTTTCCTGCAATTGTCATCAATGACATCCACGGAAACGACCTCTATGACGAGGGGATAAAAAAATATGCCCGATAGTCGTCTTAAGTTCGCCTTTTACTGGAGCGGCTCCTGCGGGGGGTGTGAGGTCGCCGTGCTTGACATAGACGAGAAAATACTTGACTTATTAAATCATGTTGAAATCGTTTTCTGGCCGGTGGCGATTGACATAAAATACAAAGAACTTGAAGAATTCCCTGATGGTTATATTGATGTCTGTTTCATCAACGGAATAATAAGGAATACAGAAAATGAAAAAATAGTAAAGCATCTCAGGAAAAAATCTAAAATTGTTGTTGCATTCGGTTCCTGTTCCTGCTTTGGTTCTGTCGTGGGGCTTGCGAACCTGCATAAAAGAGAAGAGATATTAAAAACCGTCTATCAAACAACACTCTCAACTGTAAATCCCGAAAAGACCATTCCGCAGACATACTCCAAAATAAACTCATACGAACTGACACTCCCCGAATTTCTTCCACAGGCGAAGATTCTTTCTGAAATAATTGAAGTTGATTATTCCCTGCCCGGGTGTCCGCCCCCTGTAAAACTTATAGCAACAGCGATTGATTTGATAATCTCCGGCAAACTGCCGCATAGAGGGGCTGTGATTGCATCAAACAAGTCGGTGTGCGATGAGTGTAAAAAAGAAAAACAGGACAAGGATATAAAGGAAATCAAAAGGGTGTTTGAGTTTGGTCCGGG
>JAHJSO010000175.1 GCA_018830385.1 Elusimicrobiota bacterium
GGAGGTCCGCAGGCAGTGGAGGGAAATACCCGGACTTATGGAAGGGAAGGTTATGCCTGATTCCGCAAAATGCGTTGACATAACCACTAGGGGGGCTTTAAGGGAGATGGTTGTGCCGGGAATTTCCGCCGTTGTCCTGCCGCTGCTTGTCGGGATAATGTTCGGGAAAGAGACACTCGGCGGTTTTCTTGTGGGGTCACTGGTGACAGGGGTGCCTCTGGCGATATATCTTGCAAATGTAGGAGGCGCGTGGGACAACGCCAAAAAGTATGTGGAGGAGGGTAACCTCGGTGGGAAGGGCTCCGATGTGCACAAGGCGACCGTTATATGCGATACCGTCGGGGATCCGTGCAAGGATACTGCAGGACCATCAATTAACATATTGCTGAAACTTATGACGGTGGTTTCGCTCCTGTTCGGTCTGACCATAGAAAATATCCACACCGTTTTCATCTCGTTGGTGCCTTTTCTGAAATAAAAATGGAAGGGACAAGGATACGCCACGGAATGTACGAATGGACGCCGTGAGATTGCACGCCGCAGGTGATTACAAAACATTTCAAAAAGGGGGTTTAACAATACAATGAAAAAGGGTTTAAGAAAAACAAAAAAGATTTTTTCGGACGTAGGTGAAAAGCAGATTACACGGGCAATAGTGAACGAGTTCGCAAAAGAATTCTGCGAATACGTGGAAAGCGACTGTCTTATTATCGGGGCAGGGCCGTCCGGCCTTATGGCAGGCAGGGAACTTGCTTCAAAAAAACTGAAGGTGCTGATAGTTGAGAGAAACAATTATCTCGGCGGCGGTTTCTGGATAGGCGGTTACTTGATGAACAAGGTTACCGTGAGGAGCCCCGGTGAAGAGGTACTTGAGGAACTGGGAGTGCCGTGTAAGAAGGTCTCTCCCGGGCTTTACGTGGCTGACGGGCCTCACGCCTGTTCAAAACTTATTGCGGCCGCCTGCGACGCCGGCGCGAAGTTCGCCAATATGACCAGTTTTGACGACGTCGTTTTAAGAGAAAACAACAGGGTTGCGGGCGCAGTCGTCAACTGGACGCCCGTCGGCGCATTGCCCAGGCAAATTACCTGCGTTGACCCCGTAGCGCTTGAGACGAAGGTCGTCATTGATGCCACCGGCCACGATGCGTTCGTCGTTAAGAAACTTGAAGAGAGAGGACTCATCAAAACGAAGGGCTTCGGCGCTATGTGGGTGGCGCAATCGGAGGACATGGTTGTTGAATATACGGGAGAGGTGCACCCCGGGCTTGTCGTCAGCGGGATGGCTGTCAGCACGGTCTTCGGCCTGCCGAGGATGGGGCCCACCTTCGGGGCAATGCTGCTCTCCGGAAAAAAAGCCGCAGAAGAAGTGCTCAAAATCATTAAATAATGCGTTTTAAAATTTTTTTACTTGCCCTTGTCTCCATCCTCATTGGTTATCTGGGGTCCTGGTGGGGTTTTGATATTCACCAGGCAATAGCGATAGCCGTATTCTCAATGTCTATCCTGAGCACGCTGTTTTTCTGGGAGTTCCGTGTCAGTTTTGTTTTTATAGGCACGGGCATACTCCTTCTCACAAGGAGTACGGACATTGAGCATGTCCTCCGGTTCGCTTCACTGGATGTAATATTTTTTCTCATCGGTATGATGATTCTGGTGGGGCTGCTGAAAGACGCGGGGTTTTTCTTCTGGATTACGTCCCTGCCGCTCAGGATAAAAAAACTAACCGGAATAAAGTTGTTTATACTCCTTATGGCAATATCCGCCTTCCTGTCGTGCCTTATGGACGAGGTCACCTCCATTATCGTAATGACAAAAGTTGTGCTTGATATTTCAGATTTTCTTGAAATAACCCCCGTGCCGCTGCTTATATCCTGCGTGCTGGCTACGAATATCGGCTCGACTGGGACGGTTATAGGCAACCCCATAGGGGTGCTGATTGCAGCCAGGGGGAATCTTACATTTGAGGATTTTATTTCCCGCTCAATGCCCGTGACCATTGTTATACTGATAATCACGATTGCAATAGTACTCTACTGGTACAGGAATTACATTAAAGAGGTATCAAGAGTACTGTCTACGTGTAACGAAGACAAAACATTCTTATACCTCATGTCAATTTCACCTGACGCCAGGACAAAGGTTGGCATGGGTATTTTTGCCGCGGCGATTCTCTGTATTGCCCTGCACCACAGAATAGAATCCCTGTTCGGGCTTGAGGAAAACACCCTCCTGTTGATGGCTCCGCTTATATTCGCCGGTGTGGCGATGATTTACAGGCATGACAAGGCAAGGCATTTCATAGAAAAGGACATAGAATGGAATTCTCTGTTATTTTTTATGTTTCTGTTCGCCATGGCAGGCACAATCAGGTACATTGGTATCGCTGACTTTTTTGCGATGAAAATTGTAAAAAACATAGGGAACTCGCCGGGGCTGCTTTCGGGCGTTGTTTTGTTCAGTTCAGGAATTATTTCAAGTATGCTGGACAACGTTGTCGTTGTGGCTTCATACATCCCCGTGATAAAGAGTTTACAGACACTGCACGTTAACATGACGCCCCTCTGGTGGGCGCTGTTGTTCGGCGCCTGTTACGGGGGGAATATAACCCTGATCGGTTCAACGGCGAACATAGTAGCGATTGGTATCCTTGAGAAGGAAAGGAAGATTAAAATAGGATTTCTTGAATGGTTCTGGGTCGGACTGACAGTCGGAATAATAAGTATGATAATCGCTGCTGCCGCCGTGATTTTGTTGCCCATCTACAAGACATAATGAAAGAGTTAATTTTTATTGACGATGCCCGCGGGATGGGGCCCGACACGGATGAAGTTTTTAAGTACACGCAAAGTTTTTTCCCCTGCCTCAAAATCAAAAAGATCCTACTGGTAAAGGCATTAGGGAGTAAGAGAACGGTTGATTCGCTGGCTGAAAAATTTGTCGGCTCAAAGATGTGTGCGGGCGTTTCGCCGTCAATCGTAGAGAAAGAAATTTTGTTTGAGAAGAACCGCCTGCTGGACGATAAGAACAAGTCCTTCGGTAATCTCTACGACGGGTTTTCATACCTGGAGGCGATGGCGCCGGTATGCGGGGGCATGAAAATCCGCCGTGGGGACGCAGTTATACTTTTTACGAACCAGTTGATGGCGACGTATGACGAAGCAGATAAAAGATACCATCTCAGGACGGCGATACATTCAGTTCCACTCTCAATAATTTCAGTCACGGGCATAATTGAGGCGCCAGCAAAACCGAGGGAATACTACTTAAAAAAACAGGCGGGCATACCGGAGCATGAACTCAAGGCGGAGTTTGCCGGGAGATTCATTGACTACGGGGATAAGAGGGCGATAACGGAGTGTTCAAAAGGTCTCGTCCTTCAGGCGATTTTTTACGCCGTTACGGGAGAGCCGTTTTGTGAGAACAAAAAATGCCGTTTGTTCAACGCCCACTGGCAGGAAGAGTTAATCGCCTCACAGATAAAAAACAGGCAGGGGCTGTGTCCCGCCCACAAAAAAATTCTTGAAGATGCAAAAAAAGATTTTTGTAAAGTCATACGATTCCCTTCTTGAAGAATACCTGAATAATGTAAAAACCGGCAGGGTCCACAGTGTGTTTAAATCCGCTATAAACATTGAGTTGTGTGATGGGTCGGCCGAACTGCGTGTCCGCCCGGCGGAGGCCCCTCCAACACCACGCCCGTCCTGGAAAGTTTCAACACCCTGCCTGTCCGGCGAAGTTTCAGCGCCACGCCC
>JAHJSO010000024.1 GCA_018830385.1 Elusimicrobiota bacterium
AAGGAGGAGAGAATGGACAAGTACAAATGCAAGGTTTGCGGGTACATCTATGAGCCGGAAAAAGGCGACCCTGAGGCGGGCATAAAATCTGGCACGTCGTTTGACGATTTGCCTGACGATTGGGTGTGTCCTGTTTGCGGGGTCGGTAAAGACGAGTTTGAAAAGGCTTCTGAATGAAAGGCGTGACAGTTAGGAGGTAAAAATGAAAGAGAAAATAGAAGCAGCTCTCGCAAAGATAAGGCCGTCACTGAAAGCGGACGGCGGAGACGTTGAGCTTGTTGAAGTAACTTCTGACGGTATCGTAAAGGTTAAACTCACCGGCGCTTGCGGGTGCTGCCCTATGAGCCAGATGACCCTCAAGATGGGTATAGAGCGGCTTATAAAACAGGAAGTGCCCGAAGTAAAAGAGGTTGTAGCGGTTTAGTGAGGTGCGGGGAGGTGTTATGTCCAAAAAAGAGATATTGCCCGGTATTTACTGGGTTGGAGCGATTGACTGGAACGTGCGGAATTTCCATGGCCACACCTACACGACTAAACGAGGCACGACGTACAACGCCTATTTAATCGTGGACGAAAAGGTTGCCCTGGTTGACACCGTCCTTCATTCCTTTTCGGATGAAATGATTGACAGGATAAAACAGGTTATTCCGCCGGAAAAGATTGACTACATCATTGCAAACCATGTTGAGAAAGACCACTCCGGCGCCCTGCCTGAAATAATCAAGTACTGCCCTAAGGCAAAGGTTGTGGGCACTGCAAAGTGCAAAGACGGCTTGTACAAAAATTATTGCGGTGGGGCACCCGTCAGGTGGACGGGTCAGGATTTCCGGACGGTTAAGACGGGGGATAAAATTTCGTTAGGTAAGAGGACTCTTTCCTTCATTGAGGCGCCGATGCTCCACTGGCCCGACAGCATGTTCACCTATATCCCCGAGGACGCGCTGCTGATACCGAACGATGCATTCGGCCAGCACTATGCGTCAGGCGAGAGGTTTGACGACGAGGTGGACGAGTGCGGCCTTATGGATGAGGCGGCAAAGTATTATGCGAACATCCTCTGGCCGCTGAGTTCAATAGTGCTGAAAAAGATTGAGGACGTCCAGAAGATAAATCTTCCGATAAAGATAATAGCCCCGAGCCACGGCATTATATGGCGGCGGGACCCGATGAAGATTGTAAACGCATACGCCGGGTGGGCTAAGAATGAAACAAAACCGAAAGCCGTTATCGTATATGAGACGATGTGGGGCGCCACGGAGAAGATGGCGCGGAAGATATCTGAGGGTATGACGGATGCCGGCGTTTCGGTTAAACTGTATGATGTGTCCCAGTCCGATAGGACGGAAATAATCGGCGAGATGCTGGACAGCAGGGGTTTTGTCCTCGGTTCGTCAACCCATGGTAACGGTATGTTGCCGTCAATCTATGGTTTTCTGGAATTCCTGAAAGGACTCAAACCGAAAAACAGGACTGGCTTTGCGTTCGGTTCTTACGGTTGGGCGGGCGGGGCGGTACGGAATATTGAAAACATCCTGAGGGAAGCGGGTGTTGAAATCGGCGGTACCGGGTTGTCAGTCAGGTATGCCCCGGACGAAAATGAAATTAAAGGTTGTTACGAGGCGGGGAGGACTTTTGCAGAAAAATGCAAGCATATTTAGATAACCATTCCTGCACGAAGACCGACGAGCGCGTTTTTAAAGAAATGATGCCGTTTCTTACGGATAACTACGGCAATGCCCAGAGCATGCATTCCTTGGGGGCGGCTTCAAAGGATGCGATAGAGCGGGCGCGCGGCCAGGTAGCTGGTTTGATAGGCGCTGGGGAGAAGGAGATATGCTTCACCGCGAGCGGTTCTGAATCAAACAACCTTGCAATCAAAGGCGTTGCAGAGGGATGCAAAGCCAAAGGCAGGCACATTGTTATATCGCCGGTTGAGCATTTTTCGGTGATGTATTCCGCAAAGCGCCTGTCGCAGGCGGGTTTTGAAGTAACATATGTCCCTGTTGATAAATACGGTATGGTTTCGCCCGACGATATCAAATCGGCAATAAGGCAGGATACCGTCCTTGTTTCAATTCAGCATGCAAACCCCGAAATAGGGACTGTCCAGCCCATTGAAGAGATTTCAAAAGTTCTGCGCGAAAGGAACATCCCGTTTCACACTGACGCGGTTGCAACAGCAGGGGTCCTGCCCGTTGATGTGGCTGTATTGGGGGTTGACCTGCTTACCTTTTCCGCCTCTATGATTTACGGGCCGAAAGGCGTTGCCGCACTATACATCAGGAAAGGCGTTCGCATTGTCCCGCAGATCGACGGTGGCATTCAGGAAAACGGCAGGAGAGCCGGCACGGAAAACGTCCCCGCGATAGTGGGTTTTGGCGCTGCATGTGAAATTGCAAAACAGGAGATGGAAAAAAACAGGGACGCAATGCTCGGGTTAAGAAACCGCACTATTGACGAACTCCCGAAAAGGATTGACCACATATATCTAAACGGACACCCTGAGAGGCGCCTGCCGGGCAACGTGAACTTTTCGGTTGAATTTATAGAGGGGGAGGGGATGTTGCTTTACCTTGACCGGAAAGGGATTTATATAACAAGCGGTTCGGCATGCACGTCAAAGGCGCTTAAAATGTCACATGTCCTGTCAGCTATAAAACTTGACCCGGCGGTTGCGCAGGGCTCACTGCTTATGACACTGTCAAAATACAATACAGCGGAAGAGGTTGAATATCTTCTGGCTGAACTGCCGCCAATAGTCCGGAAACTGCGCGGGATTTCACCCCTGTATAATTATTTTCTGAAGTCAGGCAAAAGACATGTTGCAGGTCCTGGCACTGACTATGAACACCAGCATGAAGATGAGGTAACATCTGAATAAAAAATAAAAACAGGGCCACATCGCCCAGGAGAAAATAATATGCCTTTCTATTCTGAAAAAGTAATGGACCACTTCCAGAACCCGAGGAACGTAGGTGAGATAAATAACCCGGACGGCACAGGTGAAGTCGGCAACCCCGTCTGCGGCGACTTGATGATTTTTTACATAAAGGTCCGCGACGGGCGGCTTGAAGACGTAAAATTCAAAACATTCGGTTGCGGCGCCGCGATAGCAGTTTCGTCAATGGTGTCCGAGATGGCGAAAGGCAGGACGCTGGACGAGGCGATGAAAATCACAAACGAACTTGTTGCAGTGGAATTGGGCGGGCTGCCGCCGAACAAGATGCACTGCTCAAACCTCGGCGCCGATGCTCTTCATAAGGCGATTGAGGACTATAAAAAGAAAAGCGGGAGCGGGGCGTGAGCGACAAGGAGACGAAATGAATACTGAAAAAACTAAATGCAAATGTCCGTTTTGCGAGCACGAATTGAAGATGAATTGTTTTGAGCCGGTATTCTGCCAGCCGTGTAAAATAAAATTCAGCGTGTGCGGGGAATGCGGCGGCCTGTTTAACGAAGAGTTAAATTCCTGTCCGAAATGCGGGGCGAAACGGTCGGTAAGCGGGGTCAGGTCTTGACATTTGACAAACAAGTCCTCCAGCGAAAAGCATAATTTCTGACGGACGCTTGCCCGGGAGTGAAAAAAATGAAGGAAAAGATGACATCTGTGAGTGGAGTAATTTATCACGGGACAACCCGTTTTAAGGAAAAATTTATATGAAAATTAATAAGACACTTGACTGCGCGGGGCTTTTCTGCCCCATGCCGCTCGTAAAGACGAAACTTGAAATGGAGGATATGAGGCCGGGGCAGGTGATTGAGGTCACCGCGGATGACCCCGGATTTGAGAAAGATTTGCCTGCGTGGTGCAATATGGCAGGCGAGGAATTTCTGGAAATAAAAAAAGAGGGGACAATCCTGAAAGGATATGTCAGAAAAAAATAATGACAGGAGGATGTAAAAATGGATACCTATGTATGCGGAAGATGCGGTTTTGTGGCGTTCGGGCAGGCGCCTGACATCTGCCCGGTGTGCGGCGCACCGAAGAGTGCATTTTCGCTTGACAATTCGGCAGTGAAGAAACCATCTGACCCGGAGAACCTGAGCGAACTTGAAAAGAAACACATACCCGTGGTAAACCTTGTTAAAAAATGCGGGCTGGTGGGCCCGGGGTGTGTGGATGCGAACATAAGGATAGGCGAAATCCTCCACCCGTCGGAAGCCAAGCACTTTATAACGTACATAGACGTTTACCTTGACAGAAAGTTCATCGCCCGCGTCCACCTTACACCCGAGAATCTCAACCCGGCTGCAGGGATACACCTGAGAGCATCGTCGGGTAAACTACTGGCGATGGAGAATTGTAACCTTCACGGGAGATGGATGACCGAGGTTACAATATAGTAACAAGGGACGCGGTAATTTAACAAACGCAGAAACATCTCAAAAAACTTACCGGACTGCAGGAAGGTTTACGGGGGTGACAAATGTATGATCTGATAATCGTCGGCGCAGGGCCGGCCGGCATAACCGCCAGCGTTTACGCCGCACGTAAGAGGATGAGTTTTGTAATTATAACCAGGGACGTGGGCGGACAGACATTGTTGAGCGCCGACATAGAGAATTATACGGGCTACCAGTTTATAACAGGCACAGAACTTGCGATGAAATTCAAACAGCACTTTGAACAGTTCAAAGTTGAACTTAAAGAGGGGGAGTCCGTAGCCGGTTTGGAGAAAGAGGGAGACATTATAAAAATTAGGACGGAAGCAGGCGAAGAATATGCGTCAAAAACGGCGATTATATCCTCGGGCAGGATACCGAGGAAACTGGGCGCTAAAGGCGAAGCGGAATTTAAGAACAGGGGTGTTACCTATTGCGCTACCTGCGACGGTCCGCTTTTCAGCAATATGTCCGTGGCGGTTATCGGCGGGGGCAATTCCGCTCTTGATGCCGCGTTGCAACTGATGAAGATAGCAAGCAGTGTTTGCATTATTGATTCTGCCCCGCGTCTCGGGGCCGACCCGGTAATGGTTGAAAAAGCGTCGGGCAGCGATAAGGTTACCGTTTACACCGGTGCAACCGTCAGGGAAATTTACGGCGATAAGTTCGTTGAAGGCATAAGGTTCGGAACGGGCGGCGGTGAGAAAGACATACCCGTAAGGGGGGTGTTTATTGAAATCGGATCAGTACCTTCATCCGGGTTCGTAAAGGGTGTAACCAAAAACGAATCAGGTGAAATAACGGTGAACTGCAAATGCGAGACGAATGTCCGGGGCATTTTTGCAGCGGGGGACGTGACGGACGTGACTGCAAAACAGATTATTGTCGCCTGCGGCGAAGGGGCGAAGGCGTCAATTGCCGCTTTTGAATATTTGAGCAAAAATAAATAAAATTTAAGGGAGCTGAATGAAAATGAAAAAGACAAAAAGAAAGATTATCAGGATTGACGAGGAAAAATGCAACGGATGTAAAGAGTGCATCCCCGGTTGCCCGGAGCAGGCGATTCAGATTGTTGACACGCCGAAGGGTCCCAAAGCGCGGCTGGTAAAGGAATTTTACTGTGATGGATTAGGAGCATGTCTGGGTTCCTGTCCGACGGGCGCTCTCACAATTGAGGAAAGAGAAGCCGATGTATACGATGAAGAGGCGACGATTGCCCGGATAAAGGAAGTATCACCCGATATGCTGGAGACACATCTAAAACACCTGAAAGAACATGCGAAGGAATTGCCAGAGCATCATTCACACCATGCACTTGGTATGTCCGGTTGTCCGGGGGCAAAGGTTATGTCCTGGGGTGAAAAGAAAGAGAAGACAGAAAAAAAACAGCCACAGCAGAAGCAGGGGTCGGAACTCAGGCAGTGGCCTGTTCAACTGACACTGGTAAATCCTTCCGCCCCTTATTTTGAAGGCGCCGACCTTGTGATTGCAGCGGACTGTGTTCCTTTTGCTTATGCAAACTTTCATCAGGACTTTCTGGTCGGGAAGACGCTGGCTATAGGGTGTCCGAAACTTGATGACATAGATTTTTATAGACAGAAACTGGTTGAGATATTCAAGACCGCGGGGATTAAAAGTGTTACGGTAGCGAATATGGAAGTGCCGTGCTGTTTTGGTCTGCAACATCTGGTCAAAGAGGCGATAAAGGAGTCGGGTAAAAAAATACCTTATTGTGAAATTGTAGTGAGCATAAAAGGCGAAATACAATAATCAGGTGATTTTATGGATGTAAAGTGTCCGGGGTCCGACCCGCGGTTGCTGAAGGTTGAGATTCACAAATGCCCGGAGTGCGGGTATGAAGTGGAGATTTTTTCAGACGAAATAAAGGTTCTCTGTCCGAAGTGCCGTAAGACCGTTTACCGTGAAAAAACGCCTTCCTGCATTGACTGGTGTAAACATGCCAGGCAGTGCCTCGGCGAAATTCGCTGGCAGGAACTGAAAAAACGCATGGATGAAATGGATGAAAAGAAATGAAATAGGGCTTTCAGATAAAGAAACACCTCTCTGCGTTCGGGCGCATAGGTTGCAAAGCACTTTACCAGAGGTGCCTTGTGTATATGCGCCCCTACATTTTTACGCAGAACGGAAGCGCGCAATTGTGAAACGGCTCGGCGAGTTCCGGGACGTCTGGAAAACGAAATCGGAAAAAAAATTATTTTCAGAGTTAAGTTTCTGCCTGCTGACTCCGCAGTCAAAGGCGAAGGCGTGCTGGGATGCGGTCCTCAAACTTAATAAAAATGGGGTTTTGTTAAACGGTTCCCGACGGCAGGTCAGGGAATGCCTTGCGGGCGTGCGGTTCGCCAATAATAAAGCCGGGTATGTCGTCAGGGCGAGGAAAAATCTCCCGGGACTTAAATCAATTCTCAAAAAATATGCTCGCGGGGAAATGGATATACCGGAAGTCAGGACATGGCTTGTCAGGAATGTGCGCGGTTTCGGCTACAAAGAGGCGGGACATTTTTTAAGAAACGTAGGGCTCGGCGACGAAATCGCAATCCTTGACAGGCACATACTCAAAAACATGAAATTATTAGGGCTGATAAGAGAAATACCGGCATGCCTTACGCCGAAAAGATATGCGGCGGTTGAGAATAAACTCAGGGCGTTTTCTCAAAAGACGGGTATCCCGATTGCGCATCTGGACCTTTTATTCTGGTCAAAGGAAACGGGAGAGGTGTTCAGGTAATGTTTAATCTGCCTCAGAAGGTTATTCAGGACATACCGAAATACAGGGAGAACCTTGAAAAATTTCTTTCGGGCGAAATGAAAGAAGCATTTTTCAGGGGTATCCGTGTCCCGTGGGGTAACTATTCCCAGAGGGGAGGGATGTTCCTGATGTCACGGTTGCGGGTCCCTGCAGGACTGCTTGCACCGTCGCAACTGAGGGCAATCGGCGAGGCCGCGGAAAAATTCGCCGATTCTAAATTGCACCTGACCACGAGGCAGGATGTCCAGATTCACAACGTGAGTTATGAAAATTCAGCGAAGATAATTGAATACCTTGCAAACTTCAATATTTCGCCGCGCGGCGGAGGCGGCAATACCGTCAGGAACGTAACCTCCTGCTATCTTTCGGGCATATGCCCGCACGAGAACGTTGAAGTCCACAAGACCGCATGCGGCCTGACCGAATATCTCCTTTGCATTGACGACACATACGGACTGCCGAGGAAATTAAAAATTGCGTTCTCCGGGTGCGAGAAGGACTGTGATTTTACGGGGATAAACGACATAGGGTTTGTTGCGATGAAGGACGGAACTTTCAAAGTCCTGTGCGGCGGTGGTATGGGTGCAAAATGTTCGGTCGGCAGGGTCTTGCAGGAAGGCGTCAGCAGGGGAGATGTAGGATATGTCGTCCGGGCTGTTATGAACCTTTTCAATAAATACGGCGACAGGAAAAACAGGAACCGCAACCGGCTGAGATTTTTAATTCAGGACACCGGATGGGAGAGGTTTGTTGAACTTTACAGGCAGGAACTGAAAAGAACAAAGGACGCCGAATATATCGTTTTAAGAGAAGAGGATGAGGCAGGGTTACCGCCGGCAGACGGACAACCCTCCGCGGATATCGGGCAGGGCGACGCCGGGTGGGATGCTTTTGTTCAATACAACACAGGCAGGCAGAAACAACAGGGTTACCATTATGTACAAATCAGGATACCTTTCGGCGAGATTGACGCCCGGACGCTTACCGGACTAGCGGAGATTGCAGAAATTTCGCCGGCGATAAACTTCAGGACGTCAAGGAGACAGAACCTGATTATTTCAAACGTGCCGTCATCCATGGTTTACCCCGTCTATAAAAAACTTCAGGGTATGTTAAAAGATTATTTATATCCGGAAACACTGTTGGATATAGTGAGTTGCAAGGCGTCAACAACGTGCAATCTGGGCATATGCAATGCGATTGGTATGGCTCCCGAGATTGTGAAAAAATTACGGAAGGTGCAACCCGGCATTGATAAACTTAAAGACATCAGAATAAACGTAAACGGATGTCTGAACGCCTGCGGCCACCACCCCGTCGGCGATGTGTCGTTTTCGGGTATGGCGAGAAAGGTGCAGGGCAGGACGGTTCCGTTTTACAGGGTTCACATGGGAGGGCGGCCGGATGCAGAAAACACGAAACTGGCGCAGGAGGCAGGAGTGGTTCCTGCACGGGCAGTGCCCGGGCTTATTTCTGATTTTGTTTCGTCAATGCCTGAAAATACGTCCGTTGATGTGCAGGCATGGATTTCAGATGGGGGAAGGGCTGTAATGGAAGGACTTGTCCGGAAATATTCTTATATTCCCCGGTATGAAGAAGACAGGAGTTATTACGTTGATTTTGGCAGGACGGATGATTTTTCTCTTGAGGGCCTCTCGCAGGGTGAATGTGGCGCAGGCGTTATAGATATGATTGAGTCGGACATTGAGTCGGCCGGAGCGTCGCTTACAATGGCGAAAGAGAACGGGTTTAATCCCGGTGAAATAAAAAAGGCGATGCTTTATTCAGCCGGGGCATTGCTGATTGTTAAAGGTGTTGACCCGAAAAACGAAACGGATACGTTCGTTTCGTTCGTCAAAAGGTTTGTGGATACAGGTGTATGCGACCCGGAGTTCAGGTCTATAACCGGCGTATATAATGCGATTGTATCCGGCGGCGGGCACGGCAAAGAAGAAACATGGGACTATGCGAACAGATTTTATAATGAGGTAAAAAGGATTTATTCAACGATGGACAGTAACTTTAATTTTCCCGTGAAAGAGGGGGCGTTTCC
>JAHJSO010000176.1 GCA_018830385.1 Elusimicrobiota bacterium
CAGTGCAACGTGTTCGTACATTCACATATTTCTGTGTTAAATATTGTACAGGACGTCAGATGCGCCTGTAGCTCAACTGGATAGAGCGTCGGGCTTCGAACCCGCAGGCTGGGCGTTCAAATCGCCCCAGGCGCATTATCATTGAATTTCATAAAAGCATAATGTGGGATGCAACAGGCTGGGTTTCTAAATCTTATCCTTGAAGAAAAAGACCATCTTCGTTTTACCGACTTCAATCACGTTGCCGTCCTGAAGTATAACGTGGTCTTTTACCGGCTGGCCGTTGACTTTCGGGAAACCCTCTTTTAATGCTTTAAATATGTAGCCATCGGGCCGCTTGTTTATGAGCCCCGCTATTTTAGGAGCGCCCCCACCGAAGATACCACCCGCCGGCTGAAATTTAATCACTGCTGCGTCGTCGGTGCCTATGTAAGTGACCAGCCCTGAAATCTCTATCTCCGTCTTGTCAACAATGCCGTCCACCACTCTCAGGCAACCGACCTTTTCAATCTTCGGCGGCGCATACGCCTCCGGGGCTGACATCTTTTCCAGGAGTTCCTTCTGCCGGGTTGATGCAATAACAACCGTCTGGTCGCTGGTCCCTACGGGCGCCTGCTCAGTCGCTGCCCCTGTGGGGGTGTCGTCAATAAATACGAGCGAGTGTTTTGCAATGTCTATCTGCATATTGTGCTGGACTTCGGCTTTAAGAATTTTCCTGCCTGCAATAAATGTCCCGTTGGTGCTGTTTAAATCTTCAACGAAAAACTTGTTCCCGTGTTTTACCAGCCGTGCGTGATGGCTTGAGACAGCGGGGTTATCAATTATGATATCATTATCTTCTTTTCTGCCGACGCTAACGGAGGCCACCCCCTCCTGTATGGGGATTTCCTTTATCACCGCCATATTAAACTTGAGTAAAAGTTTTGGCATTGCCGTTTCCCCTCTGCTATTATTTTACATAAAAATTATCAAAAAATCAACTGTTTTTACTTTGCCATACCTTTCCAGATTTTCTTTAAAATGCCTGCCGCGCCCTCTTTATGATGCACTACCCTGGCGAGCGCGACGGTAATGTTGTCCCTGCCGCCGAGTGCATTCGCCTGGCTGATAAGCATAGAGCATATATCTTTAAGCACATCCGATTCACTTTCCTGTCCCTGCTGCGCCCCTCCGGTAGCAGAGAGTCCATCCTGAACCGTTTTTTTTATGGTTTCGTCCCTGAGCATCCTCGTCAACCCGTCGGAACATGCAAGCAAAACATCACCTTCTGCCGCAGGGATTTCAAACATATCAACTTCAACCGACTGGTCTGACCCCAGGGCGCGTGTAAGTACGTTCTTATACTCCGCCTTTTCCGCCTGCTCTTCGGTTATGAGCCCCCGTTTCAACTGCTCCATTACAAGGGAGTGGTCCACCGTAATGAGTTTCATCTGCCCGTCCCTGCAGAGATATAACCGGCTGTCTCCCACGTTGCAGTATGAAACCCTGTCGCCGCTAAACATGGCGGCGACGCACGTCGTCGCCATCCCCTGGTTCTGTGGATATTTTTTTGATGCCTCGTAAATTATCTGGTTTGCAAACCTTATTGAAGACGTTAATGCATTCGTGGCGTCGGAAAAACCGGGATTCCTTGCGCCAAAGAGGACGTCCTCCCCCCTAAAATATTTTTCCACCTGCTGTTTTATGATATCAACCGCAAGACGACTTGCAACTTCTCCCGTCGCCTGCCCGCCCGCGCCGTCCGCGACGACGAATAGTCCCTGTCTTTCGTCAACATAAAAATTGTCTTCGTTGTTGGAACGAACGATACCCTTATCCGTTTGTCCTGCAATTTCTATTTTCATCAGGATAGCATACCGTCCTTTGGCGGGGGTGAAATTTTAATCGTCTCATCAACCCCCTTTTTGTCGTCGGGTTTTATCTTTATGGTTGCTTCCGTGGGCTTCGCTTTTATTTCAAATTTTGCCGTACCTTCTTCTACCGTTTTGCCCGACGGAACTATATCCGGACCTGCCCCGGTAGTGGAACCTACTGGCGGCACTACCGGCTGGCCTACCCCACCTTGCGGGTCTCTCGTCGGTGCCGGCTGCGCCGGCGGGGTTTTCGTATTAATGACGTTTTTCAGTTCACTGAAAATATCTTTTATGGTGGCTTCCTGGTCAACGGTCGGACGCGTACTGATAGGCGATTTTTCCTGGGGAATCGGAGGAGTTGGAGGGCCCGCTTTTGGTTTTTCAGC
>JAHJSO010000177.1 GCA_018830385.1 Elusimicrobiota bacterium
GTATTTTTTTGAAAGTATATATGTGTTTATAGCGGAAGGCATGCTGGACGCAAGTATCGCCACGCCTGCTGCAGCGCCTTTCAATCCGAGCAGGGTGGTTATCAGGTAGCCGGATAAAAACCCGCCGAAAATTCTTATCCCGGCCGCCATAGCAGCATCTTTCAGAAACAATGCCTTGTTTAAGTTAATGTTGTAGCCGACCAGGAGGAGTATCGCCGGCATGGCCGTATCTTTAAGAAAATTATTTAAAGTTATTAAAAACGCCGGCTGAGGGACGTTTGCGAAGTTCAGCGCCAGACCTGCTATGGATGCATACAGGAACGGTATTCTGAAAATCTCTCCGATGCCCCTGCCGCCTATGAGCCATATCCCGAGCGTTGAGTTAAAAAATGTGATTACTACGTTATAGATGACGGCATACAGCAGCCCTTCTGAACCGAAGTAATAAGAGTTTATGGGGATGGACAGGTATGCGGAATTCATAAAGATTACGGGCAGGCACGTTTTCCTGAACGTTTCCCGGTAACCAGCGCGGCCAGGCACTGCGTTTTGTTTTATACTGTCTTTTATGCTGCCTTTTATGCTGCCGGCGGATTTCAGACGATACCAGGAAAAAGCCGCAGCGAATCCTGTCCCTGCAAGCAGGACGCCGGTCGCAACAATGCCTATGTTCATTGTTATCTGGACGTCAACAGGGCTGCCCCATGCAGCGGTCAGGATGAATACGGGTATGAAAAAATAAAGTGCGACGTCTATAAAAGCCCCGATTATTTTTTCGGACAATAACTTTTGTGAACGAAGTATAAAACCCGCCAGTATGTAAATGAAAATTTTAAGCCAGAGGTTCATTTGTTATGAATGCGGCTACTATTGATGCGGCTATTATTGATGTGGCAGCCCTCTTTCCGCAGGCGACTGCCTCAACCGCCGTTAGCCCGCCGTTTGCGCAGTCCCCTCCTGCGAATATCCGGGGGTTGGTTGTCCGGCATGTCTTTTCGTCAATTATGATAAGTCCGTTCTTTGTCTGTATTTTGAATGCATCAGCCATTTTATTTATAAAACCCGTGTCGGGTTTCTGCCCGAGGGCTTTCAGGATAATGTCAACCGGGATTAAAAAATCCGAACCGGGGACAGGGACGGGCGAGCGTCGTCCGGACGCATCCTTTTCGCCGAGCGTCGTCCGGACGCATTTAAGTTCTGATTCTGCCGTAATTTCAACCGGCTGGGTCAGCCACATAAACTCAACCCCCTCTTCAACTGCGGACTCATATTCATTTTTCCAGGCAGGCATTTCCTCCGCGGAACGCCTGTATATAACGGTTACGGCTTTTGCTCCCGAACGCTTTGAAACGCAGGCAGAGTCCATTGCAGTATTCCCAGCGCCTATGACTGCTATTTTCTTTCCGGAAAAATCAATTTTCTCGCCGGAGTTCACTCCGGATAAAAAATCCTCCGCAGACAGCACGCATTCCATGTTTTCTCCCGGGATGTTCAGTTTGTGTGAACCGCCTAACCCGACCCCGATGTACACAAAGTCAAATCCCTGCAGGAGTTGCTCAAAAGGGACGTGTGCGCCGGCACCGGGTATGAGTGCGCCGGCATCAGTTATGTGCACGCCGGCATTGGGTATGTGTGCGCCGGCATTGGGTATGTGTGCGCCGACGGTGGTGTTTGTCAGTATTTTCAGTTTGTCGCCGCAGGACTTTTCAATGAGTTGTATTTCATCGTCAAGGGATTGTTTCGGCAGGCGGTATTCGGGGATTCCGTATCTAAGCAGGCCGCCGGCCAATTTTTTTGATTCATAAACAACCACGCTAATTCCTGCCCGGCACAGCGTAGAGGCGCATGCAAGCCCTCCCGGGCCCGCGCCAATGACGGCAACCCTTTTCACCGATTGTTCGCTGGAGGGCTGGCACTGTTGAGAGGGCTGGCACTGTTGAGCGAGCGGATGCTGGTGGCGCCGGCCGGTGCCGCGTTCAGACAGTTTTTTTAATTCAGCGTCGCATACATACCTTTGCAAAGAGCGGATGTTTACCGGCTCGGACAGTTCGGTTGAGGAACAACCCGACTCGCACAGGGTTTCAGACGGGCATATCCGCCCGCATGCCCCGCCGAAAACGTTAGCGTCATAAATCAGTTTTGCAGCGCCGGTCAGGTTGTCTGTCTTTATCTTTCTGATGAAATTGACGACATCAATCCCGGCAGGACACTTCTCGTTGCAGGTGGCGTCATGGCAGAAAAGGCACCTGCCCGCTTCTGCAAGCGCCTCGTGTTTTGCGAACGTGCCCTCCACCTCGGTGAAGTCCTTTGTTCTTTCTTCGGGCGAAAGTTTTTTCGGTTTTTGACGGGCCATATATGTCAGGCGACCCCGCCAATCCCGCTTTCCTTTTCAACTATACCCAATGTCTCGTCAAGCGTTTTTACAATAAAGTCGGCGTCGTCCTTGCCGATGCATAGAGGCGGTTTGATCCTTATTACGTTTCCGGCCATTGCTCCTTTGCCGATAAACAGTCCCCTGTCCTTGCACAGGTCCATAAGACGCAGCATTTCCTTCGCGGCGGGTTCTTTTGTTTTCCTGTCCCTGACAAGTTCAAGCCCGAGCATAAGTCCCATACCGCGGACCTCGCCGATTATTTTGTGTTTTTCCTGGAGTGCAAGGAAATTATTTTTGAGAAGGTCGCCGATAACACGGGCATTCTTTTTGTAATCGTGTTTTTCAATCGTTTCA
>JAHJSO010000178.1 GCA_018830385.1 Elusimicrobiota bacterium
GATGCTATCCCGAGTGCTTGTGCCGCCACCCCGGGACGGGACACATCAAATGTTTTCATCGCCACAATAAATCCCATCCCTTCTTTTGCCAGTAAGTTTTCCTTGGGAACTTTGCAATTGTTGAATATCAGTTCCCCGGTTGCAGATGCTCTTATCCCCATTTTCTTTTCTTTTTTGCCGAACGAAAATCCGTCCATTCCTTTTTCAAGAATAAAGGCAGATGCCCCCCTGGAACCCTTTGATTTGTCTGTCATTGCTATTACAGTATATACATTCGCCTCGCCGGCATTTGTAATAAAACACTTTGTGCCATTGAGGATGTAGTGTTCGCCTTCTTTTTTTGCTATGGTCTGAATCGCCCCGGCGTCACTGCCGGCATTCGGTTCGGTTATCGCAAACGCAGCAAGATTTTTCCCGGAAGCGATGTCGGGCAGGAACCTTTTTTTCTGTTGTTCGTTCCCGGATAGAAATATAGGGAATGTTCCCATGGCGGTTGCTGCAAGTGCCAGAGAGATTGCGCCATCAACCTTTGAAAGTTCCTCAACAACGAGGCAGAGTTCAAATATCCCCCCGCCGAAACCACCGTATTCCTGCGGAATGTACACGCCGCAGAGCCCTGCCCTGGCAATCTCCTCTACTATGGGCCAGGGAAATTCTTCGTTTTCTTCATAGTGTTCACGGACTGGCTTGATTTTTTCTACGGCAAGTTTTCTGGCCAGACCAACAATCATTTTCTGTTCATCAGTGAAAAAGTATTCCATAACATTTCCTCGCTTTTTTATTGTATTTTTTATCCGTGATTTTTACAATTACGCCTGCAACGTTTATTTTAATTAGTTCGTTTTATTCTTTAACAATAATTGTCTGTTTCCTTGAGTTTTTAAGCGGATTAGCGCCTGTTTTGCAGATTCCTGTTCAGCTTCCTTTTTACTGTTGCCCGTGCCTTTACCGAATACTTTCTTTTTTATCCGGACGACCATCTCAAAGACCTTTTTATGTTCAGGTCCTGATTCTTTCGTTACCTCGTAAGATGGCAGTGCCTTGCTTTGGGACTGGACTATTTCCTGGAGTTTTGACTTGTAATCGTACTCCAGGGAAAGTTTCTTGTTTGCGATGTATTCCCGGACGAACTTTTTTGCCGTATCAAAGCCCCTGTCAAGATAGATTGCCCCTATCATCGCTTCAAGGGTGTCGGCGAGCATGTTGTCCCTGTCCCTGCCCCCCGTTATCTCTTCACCCTTGCTCATCAGGACGTAATTGCCCAGATTGATTTTTCTTGACCAGCCGGCGAGGACACCCCTTGAAACGATCTGCGATTTAAGTTTCGCCAGGTAGCCCTCGGGGGAGGCCGGGAATCTTGCAAACAGATATTCTGCGACGACGCATGACAACACGCTGTCGCCGAGGAACTCAAGCCGTTCGTTATAAACGTCCGATTTATTTTCCATGGCGTACGACTTGTGCGTCCGCGCCTCTGTCAGCAGTTTCTGGCTACGAAATTTTACTCCAAGAACAGATTCCAGTTCAGTCATTCCCAAATTTTTTTACGACGATAACGGCATTATGCCCGCCGAAACCCAGTGAATTTGAAATGGCGCAGGTTATCTGTGCTTCCCGCTCCTTGTTCGGAACATAGTCCAGGTCGCACTCAGGGTCGGGGGTTTCATAGTTTATCGTCGGATGAATAAACCCGTTATTCATGCACAACACTGTGGCGGCGAGTTCAATTGCACCCGCAGCCCCAAGCAGGTGCCCTGTCATTGATTTCGTTGAAGATACCGGTATCTTGTAAGCCCGTTCACCGAATACCTTTTTTAAGGCCATGGTTTCCGTTTTGTCGTTCAGTGGGGTGGAAGTGCCGTGTGCATTTATGTAGTCAATATCGGCAGGCGTTACGCCTGCGTCCTCAATAGCCCGCTGTATCGCCTTAATTGCAGCAACTGCCTCCGGGTGGGGCGCCGTGATATGGTATGCATCGTCAGTCGCTCCGTAGCCGGCGAGTTCAGCGTATATCCTTGCACCGCGGCTTTTTGCGTGTTCTAATGTTTCAACGACGAATATCGCCGCTCCTTCTCCCATAACGAAACCGTCCCTGTCCTTGTCAAAAGGCCGCGATGCCTTCTGCGGCTGGTCGTTTCTCGCAGAGAGCGCCCTGGCCGCACAGAACCCCGCCAAACTCAGCGGCGTTATGCCTGCTTCTGCGCCGCCCGTTATCATCACGTCCGCATCCCCGTATCTTATCAGACGCAGGGCATCTCCCAGGGCATGGTTTGCGCTGGCGCACGCGCTCACTGTCGCGTAATTGGGCCCCTGGAAACCGCAGTCCATGGCGATTTCTCCGCCCGCCATGTTTATAATTTCCATCGGTATGAGAAACGGGCTGACCCTTTTCGGGCCTTTTTCCAGCAGGTTTTTGTATTCCGCCTCAATGGTTGAAATACCGCCGATACCCGACCCGACTACTATACCCGCCCGCGAAAGGTCTATCTTTGCAGTATCCAGTTTTGCGTCTTCAATCGCCATCTTTGCGGCGACTACGGCAAACTGCGTAAACCTGTCCATCCTTCTGGCTTTCTTTTTGTCAATGAAATTTTCAGGATTGAAGTTTTTGACTTCCGCTGCAAATTGCGTGGTGAACTGCGACGTGTCAAAAAGGGTAATCGGACCGACAGCATCGCTTTTGCCCGACCGCAGGGCTTCGGTAAAGTCCGCAAGCCCCATACCCAAGGGAGAAACAACCCCCATTCCGGTAATGACAACTTGTTTCTTCATAGAGTCACCTCAAATCAAACCCGTGCAGGGTTATTTTTGTACCTGGTGGGATTTAATGTAATCCACCGCCTGGCCCACCGTAGTGATCTTTTCCGC
>JAHJSO010000179.1 GCA_018830385.1 Elusimicrobiota bacterium
CCCGTAGATGCAATATAAAATGCCTGACGGATTGTAATCGCGAGTTCATTAACATCCTTAACCAGAAAATTGTGTTTTGTTATCGGCCGTGTAATACCTGTTGTATCTGCTTCCTGAAAAGCATCGTTTCCAATTAAATTCGTGGCAACCTGTCCTGTAAAAGCAACAACAGGAACAGAATCCATATAAGCGGTTGCAAGTCCTGTTGTAAGATTGGCTGCCCCGGGACCGGAAGTAGCCAGGCAAACACCGACCTTCCCTGTAGAGCGGGCGAAGCCGTCCGCCATGTGGGCGGCGCCCTGTTCATGCCTTGTCAGAATAAATTTCAATGGTGAATCATATAGCCGGTCGAATATCGGCAAAACAGAGCCACCAGGTATTCCAAAAAGATAATCAACCTTTTCATGTAACAAGCACTCAACAAATATCTCCGCTCCTGTTTTCTGCATTTTGTTCCCCCCCCACGGGCTTTTACGGACTTAAGCCCGTTCATATTTATTTGTAATCTTCTTTATTTCAAAATAGCCCCATCGGCAGCGGAACTTACCATCCTGGCATATCTGGCGAGGTAGCCCACCCTGTATTTCGGCACCGGCTCGTGCCATTTCGCCAGGCGGGCTTTAAGTTCCGTATCGGTAATCCGCGCCTTTAATTCTCTCCTGGGTATGTCAATAGTAATCCTGTCGCCGTTTTCAAGCACCGCTATTTCCCCGCCTTCGGCCGCCTCAGGACTTATATGCCCTATGCACGGGCCCCTTGTCCCGCCTGAAAACCTTCCGTCGGTAAGCAGCGCCACCGAGTCGGCAAGCCCCATGCCCTGCAGGGCGCTCGTCGGGCCGAGCATTTCCCTCATACCGGGGCCTCCCCTGGGCCCCTCATATCTTATTACGACCACATCGCCCGGCTTAATCTTTCCGGTCATTATCGCTTCCATCGCCTTTTCTTCCGAATCAAACACCCGCGCACTGCCATCAAACTTCAGCATTTTCGGTTTTATGGCTGACTGTTTTACAACCGCACCCCTCTTGCATATATTGCCATAAACGATTGCAATGCCTCCTTCATTATGGTACGGCTTCTTTATCCTTATCACTTCCCTGTCCAGAATCTCGGATGATTTCGCAACGTCCAGTATGTTCTTTTCTATTACATTAATTGACGGTTTAAGCATTCCGCTGACCGCCGACAGGATAGCCGGTATACCTCCCGCCCTGTCCAGATCTTCCATATAATAATCCCCTGCCGGCTCAAGAGAAACGATCTGCGGCGTAGTCCTTGATATTTTGTCAAAAAGGGTAAGAGGCAGTTCAATGCCCGCCTCGTGGGCTATGGCGCACAGGTGAAGGACTGTATTGGTTGAACCGCCGAGCGCCATATCAACCACGATTGCATTGTACAGGGAATTGCCCGTAACCACCCTCCTCGGGACCAGGTTCTTCTTCAGGGTGTCTATTATTGCAAACCCCGACTCATAGCAAATCCTTTTTTTATCGGCGGAGACAGCCGGCGCTGTGGCGCATCCGGGCAGAGACAAGCCCATTGTTTCAGTAAGACATGCCATTGTGTTCGCCGTATATAAACCCTGGCAGGAGCCGGCCCCCGGGCAGGAAGCGTTTTCAAGTTTCTCAAGTTCCTGCTCCGTAATCTTTTTTGATTGGACCTGCCCGACCGCTTCAAACGTATCCCTGACAAGCGACCTCCTCCTGCCCCTGTAAAACCCCGTGAGCATCGGGCCCGCGGTGACTACTATTGAAGGAATATTGAGACGGACGGCAGCCATAATCATCCCCGGTGTAATCTTATCGCAGTTGGTCAGGAGCACAAGGGCATCCAGGCAATGCGCCTTTGCAACGGATTCAATTGAATCGGCGATTATTTCCCTTGACGGCAGGGAATAGTGCATACCTGCGTGTCCCATTGCAATGCCGTCGCATATGGCGGGGACACCAAATATAAAAGGTACGCCGCCGCCTGCAACTACGCCCCTCTCAATCCACCTCTCTGATTCCCTCATCCCGACATGGCCCGGGACAAGGTCGCTATAAGAAGAAGCGATACCCACAAAGGGTTTATCAAAACACTTCTTCGTAAGACCCGTTGCATAAAGGAGAGCTCTGTGCGGCGCCCTCGTGTAACCCTTTTTAATTTCATTGCTGCGCATATCATCCTCCCGGTATCCACCCGTGACTTTCCGCCCGCATGGACCCGCATTTATTAATTTTTGCGACCGCGGGGTTTTTTGTTTTTTGCCCTTTCTCTGAACAGTTTAAATTCAACGGCATCAACCATCGCCTGCCATGACGCCTCTATTATATTCTCGGAAACACCTATCGTGCCCCAGGAGTCCTTCCTGTCGCGTGATTCTATCAGCACCCTTACCTTCGCACCGGTGCCGGCATTCGCATTTATCACCCTGACCTTGAAATCCATAAGAGACATCTCCCTGATTTCAGGATAGAATTTTTCAAGGGCTTTCCTCAGGGCATTGTCAAGGGCATTTACAGGACCGTCACCGTCGGAAGCAGTGTGTTCCTCAACGTCCTCCACGGCAACCTTTATTGTCGCCTCGGAGTGCATCCTGCCCGTCTTTGCGTCTTTCTCAACAATCACCCTGAAACCCTTCAGTTCAAAAAAGGGCTTGTAGCGCCCTATCGCCCTGTGGGCGCTCAACGCGAATGAAGCGTCTGCGTCCTCAAACTGGTAGCCCTGGTGTTCAAGTTTCTTTATGGCTGATATAATCTTTTCCGTGGCGTCCTTATCCTTCTCAAAATCAATCATTAACTCTTTCGCCTTCATCAGAATATTTGACTTGCCCGAAAGTTCGGAGACGAGTATGCGCCTTTCGTTGCCCACAATAGATGGGCTTATGTGTTCGTAGGTGCCGGTATGCCTTGCCATTGCAGAAACGTGCACCCCTCCCTTGTGGGCGAACGCAGACGAACCCACGTACGGCTGTTTATCGTCCGGCGAGATGTTTGCAATCTCGCTAAAATACCTTGATAGTTCCGTAAGCGTCTTAAGTTTGTCCTGCGGGATAGTGTCAATACCCGATTTGATGGACAGGTTGGGTATTATTGAACACAGGTTCGCATTGCCGCACCTCTCGCCGATGCCGTTTATGGTGCCCTGAACAAGGACAGCCCCCTCTGCCACACCTACGAGGGAATTCGCAACGGCGCATTCTGAATCATTGTGGGCGTGGATACCCAGCGGCGTCTTCGCATATTTCTTAACGGTCCTGATTATTTCCCTCAGTTCGTCGGGGAGGGTCCCGCCGTTAGTGTCGCACAGGGTGATATTGAAAGCCCCTGCCCCTGAAGCCGCCTCCAGCGTCTTTAATGCATACTCCCTGTTCGCCCTGAAACCGTCAAAAAAATGCTCGGCGTCGTATATGACCCTGAGACCCTTCTGCCTTAAATATCTTATACTGTCCTCAATCATCTTCAGGTTTTCTTCAAGCGACGTCCTCAGGGCGTGGACCACGTGCAGGTCCCATGTTTTACCGAATATGCAGGCCGTTTTTGTTTTCGCCCTGACAATTGATTGCAGGTTCGGGTCGTTCCGGGCGGCGTTCCCCTTATAACGGGTGGAGCCGAAAGCCACGATTTCAGCGTTCTTCAATCGCATATTCTTACGGGCATGGTTAAAAAATATTTCGTCTTTCGGGTTTGAACCGGGCCACCCGCCCTCTATAAAATGGATGCCGAAATCGTCCAGCGCCCTGGCGATTTTTATTTTATCTTCCAGGGAAAAAGACACCCCGTATGACTGGGAACCGTCCCTTAAAGTAGTATCATAAATTTTAACCATATTCCGCACCCCCCTGCTGTTACATCCCTTTCCGGGCTTTAACGTCTCTACCCGGTTTTCCTGCCCAGGTTAAAACCGTCGTGAAGCACCTTCACCGCCTTTGCGGCATACTTCTGCTTGACTATACAGGATATTTTTATTTCAGACGTTGAAATCATCTCTATGTTTATTTTGTTCTCGGCAAACAGGTTAAACATTTTTCCGGCGACCCCCGGATGGCTCTTCATCCCGACGCCAACTATTGAAACCTTTGAAACGTTGTCGTCGTAAATTACGCCCTCCGCCTTGAGTTTTTTGCATAACTTTTTCAGTATAGGCAGCGCCCTCCTGAGGTCGGATTTGCTGACCGTAAAAGATATGTCATTATAGCCGTCCCTCGCAGAGGACTGCACAATCATGTCCACATTCAAATTGGACTCTGCCAATTTCCCAAAAACCAGCGCTGCGATCCCCGGCACATCGGGCAAGTCCTGTATTGAGAGTTTCGCCTGGTTTTTATCGTAACTGACACCTGTCACCAGCACGTCTTCCATTGGTTTAACCTCCCCGCAGATTATTGTCCCCGGCCTGTTGTTAAAACTGGATTTTACTTCTATAACTACGTTGAATTTTTTTGCAACCTCAATGGCCCTCGACTGCATAACCTGCGTCCCGGAACCGGCAAATTCAAGCATTTCATTGTATGATATTTTATCAATCCTTCTTGCGTCCGGGCATATACGCGGGTCAGCCGTATAAACGCCGTCAACGTCGGTATATATCTCGCACAGACCTGACCTTAACGCAGTCGCAAGCGCCACGGCGGTCAAATCGGAGCCGCCCCTCCCGAGGGTGGTAATGTCTTTCTTTGGATTTATCCCCTGGAAACCGGCGACTATTACGATATTGCCCTGC
>JAHJSO010000180.1 GCA_018830385.1 Elusimicrobiota bacterium
GCCCCTGTAGCTCAATTGGATAGAGCATCTGCCTTCTAAGCAGAGGGCTGCGTGTTCAAGTCACGCCGGGGGCATTCGCACTTAAACACATGTTGTCATTACGAGCAGGGCTTCGCCCGTTCATAGGTTGCACAGTGGCTGACTATATGCCCCAGATGGATTGAACGCCGAAAGGGCGAAGTAATCGCATGTTCTATTTCAACGGGTATTCTCAGTGGTGGGTATAGCTCAATTGGTTAGAGCACTTGGCTGTGGCCCAAGTTGTTGCCGGTTCAAGTCCGGTTACCCACCCTTCCTTATTTTGAAGAGGCTCTCCTTTTTCTCCCAATGGCTACGCTGAACTTTTTGTTTTTTCTGTTTTTGTTCCTGTCAATATATCTCAGCATGCACTATTACGTTTATGCCAGGGTATCAAAGGGCTTGGGGTTGTCACGGGCCTTTTCCCGATACCTGCTGGCGGGCTTTCTCCTATCAGCCCTGTCATTTTTTATTTTTGAAATCCTATCAAGAAAGACAGCCCATCCACTCCTCAGGCCGTTTCATTTGCTTTCCAGTTCCTGGTTAGGCGTTATTTCAATCGCAACGACCACGTTTATAATCGCCGACGTCGTCCGCCTGATGTTCCGCAAAGAACGGTCCGGGTATTATGCGACTGTTGCTGCCGTAACCGTTTCCGCATTGTTATCCGTTTACTCCTTTGTAAACGTAGTTTTCAGAAAACCGCTTATAAAAGAACTGAACATACCAATCTCAAAACTGCCCGCTGAACTGTCGGGCTTCAGCATAGTGCAGTTGTCGGACCTGCACCTGCATCCCCTCAAATCCGAAAGATGGCTGGAAACAATCGTTGACGAAGTGAATAAACTGCACCCGGACGTCGTCGTAATCACCGGGGACCTGATAGACGCAAACCTGTGTAAGATGGATAAACACTGCGGGGCGCTGGGCCGTATTGAATCCGTCCATGGCGTTTACGCGGTAGCCGGGAACCATGAGTTTTATGTCGGGCTTGACACATTTGAAAAAATAGCCGCGGATTCCGGCATCACCGTTTTAAGGGACGAGAGCGTTACGATTGCAGGAGGTCTTGTGCTTGCGGGTATAGACGACTTTTTAACAAAGAAGAGGTTCACGGGGACAAGCCCCGACCTGAAATCAATTCTGGAGAAATGCGACAGAACGAAACCGTTAATACTTCTTTCGCACCAGCCGGACGTTTTTGACGAGGCGGTGAAATACGGGGTTGATTTACAATTATCCGGACACACCCACGCGGGGCAGGTGCCTCCGATGGACTTTCTGGTTATGCTCTATTTCAAATATCCCGTCGGGCTTTACGCGAAAAACCTGTCCCATCTTTACACGACGCCGGGCACAGGCACATGGAGCCCGCCGATGCGTCTATTCACCCGGTCGGAAATAGTAAGGGTTACGCTTACCCGCCGGGACTGAAACATATTCGCTCATCATTCTTTTCAACTACTTTTCCTTCCACCTGTTGTGCAGCCACATCCACTGCTCCGGGAAGGTCCTTATATATTTTTCAATGACCTTGTTAATCCCCTCGGTGTTGTGCGACATGTCCTGCCGGAGGTTGCCGGTGTAATGCGGAACAAACTCGTCTTCAGTATATATTTCATAATTACGCCCGTTCCTCACGCAAAATACCGGGACAATTTTGCATCCGGTCCTCTTGTTCAGCAGGGTAATAATCGGGGAGGTAAAGGCCGGCCTGCCCAGAAAATCCACTCTTAATCCCCCCTCCGCGATATGATGGTCTGGCAGTATATACAGTATATCGCCATTTTTTAACCATGAAAATATTTTCCCTACCTGGTGCTCAAGGAACGCCCTGCCGCCGAGCGACTCCCTTATGACGGTAATTTTTCTGTCAACAGCCCTGTTCCTCAGCGAGCGGACGACGGCGCCGAATTTATATCCCTCAAGGACCAGCCGCTGGGCGAGTATTTCCCAGTTGCCCACGTGCGCGGAAACCACTATTGTTTTACCCGAAAGGAGTTTCCTGAATTTTTCCGGGTCTTTAATCTTTACCCGCGTAAGTATTTTACCGGGCGAGTTTATGTACCTGAGAGCGTCTATGAAACCCCACCCGACATTAAACCACACCCTGCTGGCGATGGACATCAATTCCTGCCTGGATTTACCGGGAAAGGTAAGACGCAGGTTTTTCAGCATCATCCTGTGTCTCTTGTACAATAAAAACCGGACGAGCGGAACAAGCGCTTTAATCGCCAGTTTGCCC
>JAHJSO010000181.1 GCA_018830385.1 Elusimicrobiota bacterium
AACGGGGTTCTTGAACTTCGCCTTCCGCATCCACTGCAATATCCTTCCGGGCAGCGAGCCGATGTAAGTTCTCCTGTGGCCCCTTATTTCCGCCTCGTCCCGCACACCGCCCAGCGAAGCGCGGACAAAATTTCTTCCAAGCGCGCGTGCCACTGATTTTGCAATAGACGTCTTCCCTACGCCGGGGGGGCCTACAAAGCATAATATCGGTCCCTTGATTTTTTTTACCCGGCTGAGTACCGCAAGGTATTCCAGCACCCGCTCCTTGACCTTTTGCAGCCCGTAGTGGTCCTCGTCAAGAATCTTTTCAGCCCTTTTAATGTCAAAGTTGTCAGGTGTGGTTGCAGACCACGGCAGGGTTATAAGCCAGTCAAGATATGTCCGTATTACCGTCGCTTCCGGGGAAAAAGGCATCATCTTTTCAAGCCGCATCAGTTCTTTGTCGGCAACCTCCTGTGCCTCTTTTGACATCTTCGCCTGTTTTATTTTCTGGCGGACTTCGTCTATTTCTTTGGCGAAATCGTCTTTCTGCCGCAGTTCTTTCTGAATTGCCTTCATCTGTTCGGTCAGGTAGTACTCTTTCTGCGTCTTTTCAATCTGAGTCCTCACCCTCGTCTGGATCTTGCGTTCAATGTTTAATATGTCAATCTCGCGGTTCAGTATTTCAATAAGTTTTTCAAGACGTTTCCTGACGGCCGTAATCTCAAGCAGGGAAAGTTTTTCCTGGATTTTTATTACCAGGTGAGAAGAGATTGTGTCGCACAGTTTCCCGGTGTCTTCTATGTTTTTTATGGCGGGGGCGATGTCAATGGGAAGCCGCTGGTTAAATTTTACGTATTGTTCAAAGAGGTCCGTCACTTCACGTCTCATCGCCTCAATTTCATGCCCGGCCAGTTGCTCTTCGGCAAGCGGCTGCGCCGTTACCTCAACATAACCCTTGTCGGTTATGTAGGTGTATTCAAGAAGGCGCGCCCGTTTTATGCCTTCAATAAGGACTTTAAGCGTCCCATCGGTTGTTTTAATCATCTGGAGGAGTTCGCCGATTATTCCGATTTCGTACAAATCGTCTTTTTGCGGGTCCTCCATCTGGACTTTTTTCTGTGTCGCTATAAAAATAATCCTGTCCGCCGCCATTGCCGACTCAAGCGCCTTTATGGATTTTTCCCTGCCGATTGAAAGGGGTATTATCATCGACGGGAAAATCACAATGTCTCTGACGGGCAAAAGCGGTTTCTTAACGGGGGCTTCAAAGTTTTTCTGGTTCATACAATCCTTTCCTCAGCGCGCGTTAGCATCATTAGTCCATTCCTAATCCTTTTTCATAAGTTAGCCAAAACGATTAATAAAAGATACCTGTTGGTTTATGCAATTTTTGCCTCATTCCTGTGGATGAGCAGGGGCGGCTGTATTCCCCGTATTACATTCTCGTCAATTACGCACCGGGCAAGATTATTTTGTTCAGGCAGTTCGTACATAAGGTCAAGCATGGTTCCTTCAATTATTGAACGCAGTCCCCGTGCCCCGCTGCCCCTGAACAGGGCCATGTCCGCCACGGTTTCAATTGCTTTATCGGTGAATGTAAGTCCGACGCCTTCCAATTCAAATAGCTTCTTATACTGCCGGACAAGTGAATTTTTTGGCTGGGTGAGGACTTTTACCAGGTCATCTTTTGTAAGGGCGGACACGGTTGCAATCACAGGCAGACGGCCCACAAACTCAGGGATAAGTCCGTATTTTATCAGGTCTTCCGGTTGGACCTGCCGGACGGACTCATTCAGGTTCGTAGCATTCCTGGATATGATGTCCGCCCCGAAACCACTAGTTCTTGTGTATAACCTTGACTGTATTATTTTGTCAAGCCCCTCAAAAGTCCCGGCGACTATAAAGAGTATGTTTCTTGTATCCAGCCGGATGAACTCCTGGTGAGGGTGTTTCCTGCCGCCCTCAGGAGGGACGTTCGCTACGGTCCCCTCAATGATTTTCAAAAGCGCCTGCTGCACCCCCTCGCCCGAAACGTCCCTTGTTATTGAGGGGGAATCGCCCTTGCGGGAGATTTTATCAATCTCGTCTATGTAAATTATACCCCGTTCGGCCCGCTCAATGTTAAAGCCGGAGTTCTGCAGGAGACGCAGGAGAATGTTTTCAACGTCCTCGCCCACGTAACCCGCCTCGGTCAGCGAGGTCGCGTCCGCAATTGCGAAAGGCACGTCCAGAAAATTCGCCAGCGTCTGGGCAAGGAGCGTTTTGCCTGTCCCCGTTGGGCCTATGAGCAGAACGTTGGATTTCTGAATTTCAACATCGCGGGAAAATATTCTCTTGTAGTGATTATAAACCGCTACAGCCAGAGTTTTCTTCGCCTGTTCCTGGCCGATGACATACTGGTCAAGTATGTTCTTGATTTCTTTCGGTTTAGCCAGGTTTTTAACGTTGCGTTTTTGAGTTTCCTTTTCAATTTTTGTCAACAGTTCGCAGGAATGAAAAACGCATTTCTCGCACACGTATATCCCGTTTAACCCGACCAGACGGGAGGCGCCCGTCCTGACTGTCTCGCAGAATATGCACTTGTAAGGCCCTTTTGCTTCACTCAGGTTGTTCATTTACCACC
>JAHJSO010000025.1 GCA_018830385.1 Elusimicrobiota bacterium
GGCGTGCCGGTGACGCTATTTGAACTTAACTCACAGCATGCATTCTGCATAGTTGAAATCGGTATTTCATTCAAGGGCGAGATTGACCGGCTTATAAGCATTGCCTACCCGGACATATCCGTTATCACGAACATCGGAAACGCGCACCTGGAGTTACTGGATGACCTGAACGGCGTGTTCGTAGAAAAGAAAAAGATAGCCACAGGGCTTACCGGGGAAAAATACGCGGTGCTAAACATTGACGACCCTTACCTTGCGGAACTTATTCCCGAGTTGAAATGCAGGGTTATCACCTACGGGTTTAACAACAGGGCGGACATATTTGTTACCGACGAGAAATATCATAAAGATACAACCGAGTTCGTCCTGCACGTAAGGAGTGCGGGAAAACCCGGCACGGTTGACAGGGTAAACGTAAAGATGCCTGCCGTCGGGAAGTTTAACATATACAACGCCATTGCAGCAGCCGGCGCCGCCCATGCGGCAGAGATTGACCTGCAGACGATAAAACACGGGATTGAAAAATTCATACCGCCGCAGATGAGAATGGAAACGATTGAACTGCCTTCAGGCGCCACGATAATAAATGATGCCTATAACGCCAACCCGGACTCAATGCGCCGGGCGATTGAATGTTTTATCCAGATATATCCGAACAGGGAAAAGGTAGTCGTGCTGGGGGACATGCTTGAACTCGGGAAGCACTCTGCGGCTGAACACAAGAAACTGGGCGAGTTCCTTTCAGCCCTGCCTTTGAAGGAAGTTTACCTGTACGGAGATGAAATAACAAATGCCGTCGGGCCCATGAAAAAAACAGAATCAAACGGGCCGAAATACTTCCCCGCATCAAAGATAGACAACCTGATGATGCAGTTAAACGGACAGGTAACAAAACCCGTAGCGATACTATTCAAGGCGTCAAGGTTGGTCGGGCTTGAAAAAATAATAGACAAACTCATACAATAAATGTTCTACCATCTCCTGTACCCGCTTAGAGTTTATTTTTCACCCCTTAATGTATTCGGATATATATCCTTCAGGTCTATCGCTGCAATAATCACATCCCTGATGCTCTCCCTGTTTGTCGGCAGAAGAATGATTGCATATCTGAAGAATATCCAGGCGATACAGATAATCCGTTCGGACGGGCCCGCATCACATCATGCAAAATCAGGCACGCCTACGATGGGCGGGCTGATTGTGCTGTTTAACCTTGCCGTTTCAACACTGCTATGGGCACGGCTTGATAACAGGTTTATCCTGATGTGTATTGCATGTGTCCTGTGGCTGGGACTGCTGGGTTTTTTAGACGACTATTTTAAGATTATGAAAAAGAACCCGAAGGGGATTTTGCCGAAATGGAAAATAGCGGGCCAGGTGGTTTTCGCCCTTGGGGTCGGTATTTATTTGTATTTTTTCCCCGCCAATTACGGATACCCGACATCGGTAAACGTCCCTTACCTGAAAGACGTTTTCGTTGAGATGGGTGTCTTGTACATACTTTTCTGCGTCCTCGTCATTGTCGCCTCGTCCAATGCGGTAAACCTTACGGACGGCCTTGACGGCCTTGCAATAGGCAACTTGATAATATGCGCCTTTACTTACGGCCTGCTGGCATACATAGCAGGCCATTCGGGACTCTCCCAGTATTTAAGGATATTACCCGTGTCCGGGGCCGGGGAACTGACTGTCCTCCTGTCGTCAATGATAGGTGCGGGACTCGGCTTTCTCTGGTTTAACGGTTACCCTGCTGATGTGTTTATGGGAGATACGGGTTCCCTTTTTCTTGGAGGCGTTATCGGGCTGGTCGCCATTTTCACAAGGCAGGAATTTATACTGGTTGTCGTCGGCGGGGTTTTTGTTATTGAGGCGTTGTCCGTAATACTGCAGGTCCTTCACTTCAAAAGATACAGGACAAGAATATTTAAAATGGCGCCCCTTCATCACCATTTTGAACTATCCGGGTGGGCGGAACCGAAGGTCACCGTCAGGTTCTGGATAATAGGCATAGTCCTGTCACTCATCGCCCTGAGTTCTTTAAAAATCAGGTAAAAAATGATATGAAATATAAGAATGTATCTGTCCTCGGGCTCGGCAAGACGGGCGTTGCCGTTGCGAATCTTCTTTCCGATCACGGCGTCCGGGTTTTTGTTTCCGACAACAGTCCTGAAGAAAAACTTAAAAAATACATACCCCTGCTGAAAAATGGTATTGAGTACGAAACAGGGGGGCACACTACAAGGGTGCTTTCAGCCGGTTTAATAGTGAAAAGCCCCGGTGTCCCGAACGATATATCCGTCATTGCCGATGCGCGCGCAAAAGGGATAGACGTCCTTGATGAACTTGAAATATCATACGGTTTAATCAAGCCGAAAGTTCTGGTAGCCATCACGGGGACGAATGGCAAGACGACGACCACAGCCCTCGTCGGTGAAATCCTTAAAAACGCAGGGATGAGAACGGTCGTCGGCGGGAATATAGGAAACCCGCTAAGCGGCATGGTTGATAAGATTGACGGTTCTACGGCGGTCGTCCTTGAGGTTTCAAGTTATCAACTTGAGGGCGTAAGGGGGTTCAGACCGGACGTGTGCGCCATACTGAACATTACTCCCGACCACATGGAACGCCACAAATCAATGAGCGGCTACATTGAGGCGAAAAAGAGGATATACATGAACCAGACGGGGGATGACGTGTGCATACTGAATATGGACGATGAGTCCATAAGAGACCTTTTCCTGAAGAAGGAAATAAACCCTGTTTCAAAGACATTGTTTTTTATGAAGGAGATGCAGGAGGCTGCAATTCCGGGGGGAGGGGTGTTCTACGGCGCTTCCTGGCGTGACGGTAGATTTGAAGTAACCCTGCCGCCGCCTTCCGGTAACAGGGAGGCGGTTGTAAATGCCCGGATGTCCGTCAATGCCCGCTTGAAAATACCGGGCAGGCATAACGTAGAAAATGCGCTCGCTGCGGTATGCATATCTGCGGTGTGCGGCGTTCCTGCGGAGGTTATCCGGAAAACGCTTATTGACTTTCCCGGGGTTGAGCACCGCATTCAGTTTGTGAGGGAGATAAAGGGAGTGAAGTATATAAACGATTCCAAATCAACCAACGTTGATTCAACGCGGACAGCACTTGACTCTTTTGATACCCCGGTTATTTTGATAATGGGCGGGAGGGATAAGGGCTTCCCGTATGCGCCGCTTTTTGACAGGGTCAGAAAGAACGTTAAGGCCCTCCTGTTAATAGGCGAGTCGGCGGAAAAGATAAAGAAAGAACTGGGAGGCAGCGCTCAGATAGTGGATTGCGGCGACCTTGCGGCCGCCGTGCGGAAGGCGTCCGAAATAGCCGTTGCCCCGGACATAGTCCTGTTGTCCCCGGGGTGCAGTTCTTTTGACCAGTTTGAAAACTACGAGGATAGGGGCGGGCAGTTCATAAGACAGGTAAATTCATTGTGAAAGAGGGGCGCTCCACGACTCCACGGGTACGCGGGCGGGGTCCGAGCCGGCGGTGACAGAAAATGTTACGCAAACTATATGATGTTGATTTTGGCCTTATGGCTGTATCCTTCTTGCTCTTGTGTGCGGGCCTCTTGATGGTTTACTCTTCAAGCGCAATATTTTCGGGTGAGACGGTTTCCGGCCCGTTTTTTTATTTTAAGAAACAACTTGTGTGGACGGCGATAAGCATGGTATTTTTTATTTTCTTCCTGAATTTAAATTACAAGTACCTGCAGAAAGTGGCGCCGGGCATAATTATTGCCGTGTTTCTGATGCTGGCCGGCGTCCTGATATTCGGCAAAACGGTCAGGGGCGCAAGGAGATGGTTTGATTTCGGGCCCATTAATTTCCAGCCGTCTGAGATTGCAAAATTCGGCGTTATAATTTTTCTGGCTGACTATCTGGACAAAAACAAAAGCAAAATTAAATCGCTGACCAGGGGATTGTTGCCCGCTTTACTGGTTGTAGGAGGCGTTTCGGGACTTATAGCAATGGAGCCGGATTTCGGTACGCCCCTCGTGATATGCCTGAGTTCGCTTACCCTTATTTTCATAGCAGGGGCGAAAATAGCGCACGTACTCCTTTTACTCTCTATGACTATCCCGGCGGTATCTTTTCTGTTATTGACCATGCCGTATGTAACCAGCAGGGTTTCCGCATTCTTAAACCCGTGGGAATACGCCCGCTCCGCCTCATATCAACTTATCCAGTCGCTGGCTGCTCTTGGTTCAGGAGGGTTGCTTGGTAAAGGGCTCGGCAGGGGCGAAATTAAAAGATTTTATCTTCCCGACATGCATACGGATTTTATCTTTTCAATAATCGGGGAAGAGGCAGGGCTACTCGGCACGCTTTTGGTGGTTTTTGCTTTTGTCTGGTTTTTTTACAGGGGATACGTGATAGCGAGAGAATCAAGGGATTTCTTCGGGGTGCTCCTCGCCCTCGGTATAACGCTGACCATCGTTATACAGGCGTTATTCAACATAGCCGTGTGTTGCGGGGCTGTTCCGACAAAAGGTATTTCCCTGCCGTTTTTTTCTTACGGCGGCTCGTCGCTTATATTCACCCTTTCGGCGGTGGGTGTCCTGTTAAACATATCGTCTAATAAGAAGTCAATTATGTGAGCGTCATTATGAAAATAATTATGTGTTGCGGCGGGA
>JAHJSO010000026.1 GCA_018830385.1 Elusimicrobiota bacterium
AAACGCAGGGCATCAAAAAAATCCCCGACCACCGCAGTTAAACCGGGAGCAGGGGCGGAAACCCCCGCTCCACCGGACACCCGAACAGGGGACAACTCTGTAACTATCGCATCTCCTGTGATTCGTCCGGGTGATTTTGCCGAAAATATCACGACGTCCGGGTTTGATTTTAAAAAGACAGCGGTCGGGGACACACTCCGGATAATCAACCCCGCTACGGGACAGTTGTCGGCAGTCATTGAAATCACCTGCATCGGCAAACCCTGCCACGCCGCTTGTAACATAAAAAAGATGGTCGGTGATTGCGTTATGCCGAAAGAAGGCGTGTTCGCAAGGGTAATCCAGGGCGGGCTTATTAAAACCGGAGACATCATCCGTAGCATTAAAGGAGAGTCGCAAACAAAATGACTACCCCGCGCAAAAAAAAATCCGTAAAAATCAGGGCAGGTATTTTAACCTGCAGCGACAAGGGTTCCCAGGGAAAAAGAAAAGACACGGCGGGCCATGTCATAAAAAAAATCCTACGGAAGGAGTTGCGTGCTGAAATAGTCAAATACGAGATCCTGCCTGACGAGAAAGTCCTGATTTCCAAAAAACTGCAGGAATGGTGCGACGAAGAAAACCTGTGCCTGATTATTACAACGGGCGGCACGGGAATCGCCGCAAGAGACAACACGCCCGAGGCGACAATGCCGGTCCTGCACTTTGAAATTCCTGGAATATCCGAAATGTTACGACTTGAGGGTTATAAGAAAACGCCGTTCGCCGTTCTCTCAAGGGCGGTGTGCGGCATCAGGGGTAAGACGTTAATAATTAATCTGCCGGGGAGCGAAAAAGCGGTTACTGAATCGCTTGAAGTGCTCCTGCCCATAATACCCCATGCTCTGGAATTGTTGGCGGGTAAAACCGGGCACAAATAGGGCGTCTAAATAGTTAAGCCGTCTAAATGGTCAGGTTAAACGTTCTGGCTGTTCACTTTCAAATAGTTTGGCATTCAAATGGCGGGCGTCCCTGCGGATGATTGCTGTTTTTTTATCCAGTCGTGAATGAAATGCCTCATCCTCAACTTCTGTAAAAATTTCATCTTGACATATTTAAGGCCGTAATGGTTAACGTTACCCATCTTCTCCTTATGTAACACATCGGCGTAAAACTCAACCGGCTTTTTTGCTCCGGGAAGATTCACCACGATAAACAACTCATCCCCTTTATCAAACTCCGCTTCTGATTCAACCGCCATCCCGCCCAGACTCAGATTGACGATGCATCCCCTGCCCCTGTTAATCATCGTGTCTGCAGGATGTAAGTCCAGAAGAATTATAACAGGGACACGGGTGAGTTTTCTCTTAGGCATTTAATTTATTTTCGGACAAAGCCGGCGAGAGGAGTCGAACCTCCGACCTGACGCTTACAAGGCGACTGCTCTACCACTGAGCTACACCGGCATATTCAGAATTTCACGCCCGCATGTTATTCAGCGAGTATCATCTGCACCATGCTGTCTAATAACTATATTAAAAATAGCAAATTTTTAGCGGAATGTCAAGAAAGCGGGATGTCAAGAAACCGTCCCCTATTTTAAAAAACCTTGAAAAATTACCATTCGTGTGTTATAATAATACTAATGGAAATTTGAACTAAAACTCAAAATCCTTCATGAAAAAAATCTTATTGAATACAATATTTATTGTGCTGCTGTGTCCGTTGTGTTTTTCGGGGAACGTTTTTGGCTGGAGCACCCGGACATATACGACCGATGCTGATTTCTCCGGTTTCTCAAGGGACGGGGTTGAAATAACGGGCAGCGACACTGCCGCCCAGCTCAATCTCACTCGGAACTGGCAGGAAATAACACCTGCCGGGGGCTCGCCTCAGGCGAGGCACTCCGCTGCCGTGTCATGGGACGTAGCCCTTTCAAGTTGCCTCGTGCATGGCGGAAACACCGGGACCGACCATCTCATAGACCTGTGGCTGTATAATTCAAAGGACAATACCTGGCTGCAGAGGGCGCCGTCGCCGCGGCCATCAGCCAGATACGGCCACAAGGTTGTCAACATAAGCACAGGCATCTTTTTGCTTTTCGGGGGGCTGGATTCAGCCGGGACATACCACAACGACGCATGGTTTTACGACCAGCACAAGAACACATATGCCCAAAAATACTATGGTGTCACCCCTTCTTCCAGGGCGTATTTTTCCATGGAATATCTCCCTGAGTACCGCAGGGTTTATCTGTTCGGCGGGACGAACGGGTCGTCCATATTCAATGACCTGTGGTATTATGACGTTGCGGCGGACTCATGGTCTTTTGTCCTGGTTGAGAGTTCCCCTCCGGTCCGCTACGGCCACGGGATGTGCTGGGTGAACCCGAGCAGTTGCGCCGTCGTTTATGCGGGACAGGGTAACTCAGGATTGCTCTCTGATTTGTGGTCGTTTAACGTGTCATCCGGCGCCTGGCAGAACTACCCGCAGACGCAACCAATAAAGCCGTCAGCCAGGACTGATTTTGCATTTTTATACCTAAAAGAAATCGCAAGGATATTCCTTTTCGGCGGATATACCGGCGGAAGCCCTTCTATGTCCAATGAAACATGGCTTTACAACTTCAACACGAATCAATGGTCA
>JAHJSO010000182.1 GCA_018830385.1 Elusimicrobiota bacterium
ACCCCGCGTTGCCGAATATAGGGTAGTCGTTTATGTTCGGCAGGGCGCAAAGATAAACCGGCGGAGGGATTAAACCGGAGTCGCCCGGGATTTCCTGAACCCTCCACTGAGGGGCAGTTTCGGCACCCTCCTGAGCCGCTATCGCAGGCGCAAGAAAGGAGTGAAAGAGTAAAATCAGAAGTATTATCGTCGCCATCCAAAAAAATTATACCAAATTTCCGGACAAAAATCAAACGGCAGTGGACTTGGCCGGCAGAATCCTTGGCTGGCAGAATCCTTGGCCGGCTTGAAATTGTTCTTATTTTTTGGTAGAATAAGTTTGGAGATTTGGTTTTATGAAAAAGAAAATTTTGAAGGGAAGGAACATAACTTAATATGGCCAAGACAGAGAACGGGCCTGTGTTGTTTGATATAGATAAATGCAAGGGCTGTGAACTGTGCGTTTTTTACTGCCCGAGGAAATGCCTGTCAATATCAGCGGGGTTTAACAGTGCAGGGAATAAATTTGCGGTTCTGTCGGCGCCGGAAGGGTGCAACTCCTGTGGGATATGCTATCTAATGTGCCCCGACTATGCCGTAAAAATTATGGTGGCGGACGGACAGTCGGAGAAGCACTCAGGCGGCTAGCGAACAGGCGGCGGACGGAATAAAAGTCCGCGGATGAGACGCGACCCAAAGTAAAAGGTTATGAAGACCAACGATAAATCAAATAAAAACAGGAAAGTGCCGATGCAGGGGAATATAGCTCTGTGCGAGGGAGCAATTGCAGGCGGGTGTGACGCCTACTACGGCTATCCCATAACCCCGCAAAACGAAGTTGCCTCCTACATGTCAAAAAAAATGCCGGAGTCAGGCAGAATATTTCTTCAGTCGGAGAGCGAACTGTCCGCCATAAACATGGTGTTCGGTTCAGCCCTTGCCGGCAAGAGGGCGATGACCTCGTCATCATCCCCGGGGATAAGTTTAATGCAGGAGACGATTTCATACCTGTGCGGGTGCGAACTGCCGTGCGTTATCGCCAATATCCAGAGGGGCGGGCCGGGGCTGGGGAATATAGCCGGCTCACAGGCGGACTATTTTCAGTCGGTAAAGGGCGGGGGACACGGCGACTACCGGATGATAACGTTAGCCCCAGCGGGCGTCCAGGAGATGTATGATTTCGCCCTTGTGTCATTCAAACTTGCGGAGAAATACAGGAACCCCGTGATGATTCTTTCTGACGGTTACACGGGACAGATGATGGAGCCGGTGGAGTTGAAATCATACGATTCGGTCGCCGGGGATTCGGCTGCCGGGCAAGAAAAATATCTACCCGACTGGGTGCTGGACGGGTGTAAAGGCAGGGAGCCCAGAAAAATCAGGTCGCTTATTATGGAAGAGGGCGCCCTTGAAAAACACAATTATAAACTTGCCCGGAAATATCAGAATATCAGGGAGAATGAAGTCCTGGTTGATTTGGACAGAATGGATGACGCTGAAGTGGCAATCGTTGCTTTCGGCATAGCAGCAAGGGTAGCCAAATCGGCGGTGGACATCGCCCGGGACGCAGGCATAAGGGCGGGGATTATAAGGCCCATAACCCTGTGGCCCTTCCCCGAAAAAGAAATTTTTTCCATCACTCAAAAAATCAAAAAGATACTGGTCGCGGAAATGAACATGGGGCAGATGGTGGAGGATGTCCGGCTTGCTTCCGGCGGACTTGTCCCCGTGAAATTTATAGGCAGGCCCGGCGGCGGGATTTTCACCCCGGAAGAAATTTATGAACATCTCAAAAAAATTATATAAGTTTGAGCCGCCGTCAACACTAAAGCCGGCAAGGCACCTTTATTGTTCCGGGTGCGGGCACGGCATAATTCACCGTATTGTAGCCGAGGTTATTGAAGAACTCGGCGTAAGGGAGAAAACAGTCGGCATTGCTCCCGTCGGTTGCGCCGTGTTCGCCTACGATTACTGGAATTTTGACGTTACCGAAGCAGCGCACGGCAGGCCCCCTGCGGTGGCAACCGGCATAAAGCGGGTGCTTCCCGACAGGATTGTCTTTACCTACCAGGGAGACGGCGACCTGGCTGCGATAGGCACTGCGGAGATAGTCCATTCTGCTAACAGGGGCGAAAACATCACGGTAATTTTCGTGAACAATGCTACTTACGGGATGACGGGCGGCCAGATGGCGCCGACCACCCTGCTCGGACAGAAGACAACTACAACGCCTTACGGCAGAAAGATAGACGCCGATGGCTACCCGCTGAAGGTGTGTGAGATGCTCGCCCCTCTTGAAGGCGTGAAGTTTCTGGCGAGATGCAGTGTGAGCAATCCAGCGAACGTTGCGAAAACGAAGAAGGCGGTTAAAAAGGCGTTTGAATGCCAGGTTGAAAAAAAGGGGTTCGCCCTCGTTGAAGTACTGTCAATGTGTCCGGTTGACTGGGAGATGACGCCTCTTGAAGCATGCAAATGGGTGGACGAGGTAATGACAAAGACGTTCCCGCTGGGCATAATAAAATAGCATAATAAAATTGCCGGAATAACCGGAATAAAAGGCGGTTGAGTATGACTTCTCAAATACAGGATGAAATATTTGTTGCGGGTGCAGGCGGGCAGGGGGTGCTCGCTTTCGGGAAACTCCTTGTCCAGTCGGCGGTTGAGGAAGAAAAATTCGTTACCTACTACCCGAGTTACGGAGCGGAGATAAGGGGTGGTACGGCGAACTGCGCCGTTATAATTTCAGATAGGGAAATCGGGTCGCCGGTGGTCTCCCTGTATAAAACGATGATAATAATGAATGCCCCTTCTTATGCGAAGTTCCTGTCAAGACTGGCGCCGGACGGGATGCTTATCGTCAATTCATCCCTCGTTGATATCCACACGGG
>JAHJSO010000183.1 GCA_018830385.1 Elusimicrobiota bacterium
AGTAATCTCTCACGGGGCAGGTTAAGGTATTTCGCCTGTTACTGCTGGGTAGTCGGCATGGCAGTTGTATTTTTGGCCCTTAAATGAAACAGTTGAAACGGTTTGAATTTTCTGCGGGCGGGGTTGTTGTTGACGGCGACAGGAAGAATAAAAAGGTTCTTATGATAAAGGCAAAAAACCTCGTGGGTGAAATTGTCTGGACGCTGCCCAAGGGACATGTAGAGAAGAACGAAAACGCCACATCAACCGCAATCAGGGAAGTCCGGGAAGAAACGGGATACAGGTGCGAAATAACCGGAGTTTTGGACACCGTTCAGTACTGGTTCAGATTTGGCGGGAAACTGACTAAAAAAACAGTTAAATGGTTTTTGATGAAACCTGACTCACTAAAGCAGTGTAACAAGCCGGATGCCATTGAGGTCGGGTGGTTTAGCAGGCAGGAGGCCCTTGCCCACTGCGTTTATGAGTCGGATAAAAAACTTATCCTGTCGGTTTTCAATAATAAAAGGCGCAAACACCCTGTGCAATATTGAACATAGGGATGTACTAATATAAGAATCATGTTGCACGCAACAAGGATACAAAAATGAGCACATATAGCCGAGATACAAAAGTTTCTGTCTATGCGTAATAAAACGCTCAACATGGATACAAAAATTGCCGAGTATCAGCCGGTGATAGGACTTGAGGTCCATGTACAGTTAAAAACAAATTCCAAGATGTTTTGCTCGTGCCCGACCGTGTTCGGGGCGATTCCCAATACAAATATATGCCCCGTATGCACGGGCCAGCCGGGCGTCCTGCCCGTTGCAAACAGAAAGGCGGTTGAACTTTCTATCAAAACAGCCCTTGCACTTGGCTGCACAATAAATAATTTATCAATTTTTGCGCGGAAGAATTATTTTTACCCTGATTTGCCCAAGAATTATCAGATTTCGCAATATGAGTCACCTTTTGGTATGGACGGTGTCCTGGAGATAGACATTCATGGCAAGGCAAAAAAAATCAGAATAAAGAGAGTGCACCTTGAAGAGGATACGGGTAAACTTCTTCATTCCATTGGCTCCACTGAACTTGATTACTCTTTGATTGATTTTAACCGTAGCGGGCTACCGCTCCTTGAGATTGTGACCGAACCGGACATTACCTCCCCCGAAGAGGCATGGTCGTATCTTACAGGGTTGAGAAACCTTTTGAGATATATAGATGTTTCTGATTGTGACATGGAAAAGGGTTCATTCAGGTGTGATGCGAATATATCTGTCCGGGACAGTGCGATGGCTGATACCGGCAAATTAGGTATAAAAACAGAAATAAAAAACCTGAATTCATTCAAGGCGGTAAAAGATGCCCTGGGTTACGAAATCAATAGGCAGGTAAAACAACTTAAAGCAGGCAAAGAGGTTGTGCAGGAAACCCTGCTGTGGAATGACAGACAGGGCAGGACGGAGTCAATGCGTACAAAAGAGTCCGCCCATGATTACAGGTATTTCCCCGAGCCGGACCTGCCGCCGTTTGAGTTCAGCGGAAATTTACTGGAGAAACTAAAAGGGGAACTCCCCGAACTGCCTCATCAGAGAAAAAAGAGATTTATCAGCGAATACCTGCTCACTGACTATGACGCAGATGTCCTCACATCCGCCAAAGGACTGGCCGACTATTTTGAGTCAGGCGTTAATGCGGCGAAGGACAGCGTCCCTCCTGACGCTTCGCTAAAGTTTGCAAAGCCGTTCGCCAACTGGGTGAACACGGAACTCACCGGCCGGCTAAATGCGAGGGGGCAGACCATAGAGGGATGCAGTGTTTCCGCAGGGTATCTTGCCCGGCTGGTAGTTATGGTGTGTGAAGAAAAGATTTCAAACAATATTGCCAAGCAGGTTCTGGACGATATGTTTGAGACAGGCAGAAAACCCGAGGAAATAATACGGGAGAAAGGGTTGACGCAGATTTCAGACGAAAAAGAGATATCAGGACTCATAGATAAGGTTATTGAAGAAAACCCCATCCCCGTTGAAGAATACAGGGGCGGTAAAAAACAGGCGCTCGGCGCGCTTGTTGGTGCAGTGATGAAAAAATCCGGTGGCCGTGCAAACCCGCAAATGGTGAACAGAATTTTGCGTACAAAACTTGGCGGCTGACAAAGATTTTATAAACGACCTACGAATGGTTGTCATTGCGAGAAGCGTTAGCGACGAAGCAATCTCATAAGACAAGGGGATTGCTGTCATTGCGAGAAGCGTTAGCGACGAAGCAATCTCATAAGACAAGGGGATTGCTTCGGCTGCGCCTCGCAATGACAGAGCGGGCAAGGGGATTGCTTCGGCTGCGCCTCGCAATGACAGAGCGGGCAAGGGGATTGCTTCGGCTGCGCCTCGCAATGACAATTCGATTACACTGGTACCCAATCGCCATATCCTGGTTCCGGCTGTGACAAAAAACACCTTGACAAAGTCAAAAAAATCATTATAATAATAATGGGTTGTGGGTAGAAAAAACATAAAGTATGAAGCGTAGTTTAATTTTTAGGGGGGCTTTAAAAATGGCTTTCAAAATGAAAGGAAGGATATTGTTTCCGCTAAAAATTATTATTTTATTTTGCTGGATAGGGGTACACCTCACATCCTTATTATTCAGTCAAAACAATTATCAGGACTTTGATTACCAGGAGATAAAATACTATTCAGCCAAACAGGAAATTCCTGCCAGGATAATTGAGAAACTTTCAAGAGGCGGCAAAGAAGTCATACCCGACTTGTGCTATACCTTTGCAAAAGTTGACTGGATAGAATACGACGAAGTTTCTGCCGGCCAGCCATTAGGGGAAGGGCTGATAAAGATTCTTGAGAGTATTGCAAGAAACAGGCCTGATTCAATCCCTGAATTTAACAACCAACTGAAGAAGCCGTCATTTGCGGTAAGGAGAGGAGTGCTTTCGGTCCTCCTCAATGCAGAAATAACCGACCCGGAACTAATAGACGGGCTCGGGGTTGTAATAAAGGACAATAACAAGCAAATGCGTGTCAGGGCTATCCGTATTTTAAACCGGATGACGGATAAACGCGTCGTGCCTGTCCTTAAAGCAGCACTGGAGAGAGAGCAGAACAGTGTCTTAAGAATTGAGATGTCTGCCGGGCTTGCAAAACACAATGATGCGGCTGGCAGAAAAAATATTCTTGACGGTTTAAGGGACGCTGACTGGAGAATAAGAGAGGCATCGGCGATATGGCTCAGAGAAATAAAAACGCAATGGTCGCAGGAAGCCCTTGTCAACGCCCTTAAGATAGAAAAGACAAACATTGTCCGGGGAGCCATTGTCGGCAGTTTGCAGCGGCTGACAGGGAAAACAGAGCATCAGGTCAGACAACTTTACGATAAAAGAAAGTGAATAAGAAAAATGTAACAAAATCAGTGATGTTGTTTCTTGCCCTGTATTTTCTTACAGGTAATTCTTTCCTGTTTGCAAAATACATAAAGGTGTATTATATCAGGACGGAAAACAGGTATGGTAATTGTGTTTACGTAGAATTGCCGAACGGCAAAAATATACTGTATGACGGCGGAAATAAAGATACGACCCCATCCCTTTTAAGCAATTTTCTTGATAGTAAAATAGGCGCAGGCGGGGATATATGGTTTATGGTTTTAACCCATGCCCACTCCGACCACTTGTATGGTTTGAATATGGCCCTTGACCGCTATAATGTGAAATATGCGTATGATACAAAATTTAACTACAGTTCAGGTATCTATGATGACTGGAAAACAAAAATAGCGAATGAGGGGTGCTCCTATTATGAGGTTATTGCTACCACTGCGTCAAACACAACTGCCGTCCTAAGCGGCCCCGGGACAAACGTTGGCGTTTCAGAACTCGGTTCTTATGGCTGGGACGCAGATGTCCGGGTAAAGGTAATAGGCGGAAAAGAGAGCACCACCGACGACAACCCGAATGGCAGAAGCATGGTTTTCAAACTTTCATTGGGTTCAAGCACATTTCACTTCGGCGGGGATTCCACGGGTCCCGGCGCAACAAACCAGGAGGCATGGTATTTACAATATTATCCTGAGGATACGAAAGCGGACGTCTATCTGGCTCACCACCACGGCGGAGGCAATGACACCGGCAACCCGCTCCTTGATCAGATGGATGCGAAGTACTCCGTTATCCAGCCGGGGAATTATGACACAAGTTTAACTGACACAAATCTCAAAGTAGAAACAATGCAACGGCTGGTTGACCACAAGGTTATTATTTACCGCACAGACCTTGACTTCAATGTAACAGTTATTGCGGATGAAAAAGGAAATTACAATATAAACCGTGAACATGTATGGGGCAGTGATGGTTTAAGCACATCCCACCCGTGGGCATATCCTCCGCCGTCAATCCCCCAGAGTTTAACCGTTACAGGTGTTGGTGATAACGATGTCTCACTTAACTGGGCTGACAACCCCGGCGGTGACAGCGTGATATATTACGATGTTTTCTTTTCAACGATGGACAACGGCGATACCGCCGGCGGAACACTCAGTCAGCCGGATAATAGCAACCCGCCGAACGCATACTGCACAACTGGTATATACCGTCTGGACCTGAGCACGGGGCTTTCTCTCCACACCATCACGGGCCTTATAGCAGGAAAATCATATTATTCGCGCGTTAGTGCGGTAAACCAGTACGGTTATGAGAGAAGGTATTCAAATCAGGTGAGCACATCAACGACAGGGGGCGATGTCACACCACCATCAGCAATTACAAATCTATCGGCACTTACGGGGATGCAGCACGGACAGATAGACCTCACATGGACGGCACCTGGCGATGATGGGACAACAGGCACGGCGGCATCATATGTCCTGAAATATGCAACATTTACGATTAATTCCGAAGCGACGTTTGATTCGGCATCAACCTATTCACAGGAATGGGACCCCCTGCCTTTCAGTCAGACGGAAGCAAAGAGCGTCGGCGACCTGACACCGGGGACGACCTATTATTTTGGGATTAGGGCAAGGGATGACGTAAACTTGTATGGTGGACTCTCAAATGCGCCCGTCTTTGCGTGGGCTTTTACTGACAGTATAGCCCCGTCGGCAATAACAACCCTCTCTGC
>JAHJSO010000184.1 GCA_018830385.1 Elusimicrobiota bacterium
CCGAGAATCTTGTCAAGTATGTTCTTCTGGACGTACTCCGCCTGTTCCTTTTCATACTTCCTCTCCTGTTCCAGTAACAATATGGATATATCCTTTGGTTGCTCTTCCTGCGCCCGGCTATCCGGCAGGAGGCAGATAAAACATGCCATGGAAACAAGCAAAACAATCACAGGTTTTAACGTTATTCCGCTTTTCATTTGCCGCCTTCTCCTTCCCTTACCTTAAAATATCTTATAATATACTTTCCCATTTTTTTCAAGGGTTTTTTGAATTATTTTAACTCCTCAAGAAACTCCCTGACCATCTCCCTTGTCGGGTCAAGTTCAAGTACCTTAATCCATACCTCTTTTGCCTTGTCTCTCTGGTTCATCATAAAGAAGGCGCTGCCCATAATCTCAAGGGCGGTTACGTTGTTCGGCTCAAGGTTCAGGACTTCCTGGCACCTCAGGAGGGACTGGTCGTATTTGCCCTCAATAACCAGTTGCCTTGCGTCGTATATCTTTTTGTCAATAATCGTAAAACCAACAATGTCTTCCTTGTAGGACTCGGTAAGGGGCAGGTTATTCCCTCTCTCAAGGGCATTCAACAATTGGAATACCTTTGCATTCTGCGGGTTCTTGTAGTAGGCGTACTTAAAGGCGCTGACGGCTCCGGGGATGTCGTCGTCCATATAGGCGGCCACGCCCTTGCGTATCCCTCCTTCCTCTTCCGTATCCTTCTGAGCAGACGTGATGTAGGAAATAATCGTCTGGAGTTTTCTGGTCATCTTCTGGACGTCCTGGTTTGCAGGGTCAACTGCAAACGCCTTTTCCAGCCGGCTGAATGCAACGAGAAAATTCCCGCGCCTGTACGCCTCTATCCCTTCATGTATTATACGTCTGATGGTTGAGTCCCTGGCAGCGACTACCGATGCGCCGAACTTGTAGGAACCGCTCAACCTGAACGCCGATATGCCCATCGCATGCATTGCAAAGGCATAGTCAAAGCCGTAATCCCTGTACTTAAAACCCAGCCCCATGCTTGATTCCCTTATTGCATCTTCACCGTCAAAACCAAGCCGCATTGCCATAAAGTTCATCATCCAGTATTCGGCGCCGATGGCCCAGTTAATGTTTGATTTCATCCCTTTTGTAAGGTCAAACGCCATCGTCAACTTATCCCGTAAGAACCTGTGGGCGGCTCCAAACCTGAATGTCATCGGTAGAACGTCCTGTGTGTTAAAACTCTGCGTTAAGATGTTGTTTATCCCGAAACCCAATTTTAATCCGGGCAGGTGTGAGTTTAACCCCTGCTGGAGTAAATTTATGTCAAAGGTTATCATGTTGTCCGTATGAACGTCCAGCGTCCTCTGGAGGAGTTTCGTGGCTAAGCCGATTGAAATGTTTCTCATAACCTTCCTGCCATAGGCGAGCGTCAGAGCCATCTGGTCGTCGCTGAACGTCCCACCGGGGTTAAAGGTAATTTCCTGGGTCGTCTCGTTGTAGGAAAATTCAACCTTTTCAAAACCATCCGTTCTTAACTTGGTGATATTCGCTCCAAAAACGCCCAATCTAGCCGTAGGATAAACAAAAGAAATGAAATCGTATGATGTCCCTGCCCAGAGGTTTGTGTGCAGGGCGACGATCTCATTCCTGTCCAACTGGATAAGTCCTGCCGGGTTCCAGTAAGTTGCGCTTGCATCATCTGAGACGCCATAAAAGGCCTTACCCATTCCTAACGAGCGGGCCCCGGCGGCCCACTGCAGGAATTGTCCCGGCTGTCCGCCGGTTGCTTTTGAAAATAGGGGGCTGAAGGTGGGTGATACAAGAAGGGTCAAAATGAGGGCAAATATATAAACCATGGCATTTGCACTGTTTAAAGTGCTTTCTCCGGATCCACCATAATCGGATGCACCATAATTTTTGTTTTTTATTGTTTTCATAATAAAAAAACCCGAATCACCTTATTTTTGGTGGCTTCGGGATATAACGTTTACAACTTTGTTACATTGTTTGCCGAAAAAAAATACTATACTGTTCGGCAACCCGGCCACCGTATTGGCTATTCCAACTTAGGCCCGTTGGTTTTGCGCCCCCTGTTTTCAACAGGGTTTGCCTTTTCGCAGTATGATTAAGAACATTTTAAAGAACTATAACGCTTTTTACTACGCTTGGATTAATTCGGTTTGGATAGCCCCCTATCCTTCCCAGTATTATTATAAACGGTTTTTGTAAATTTGTCAAGGGTTTTCTGAAAAATTTTTTGTTTACAAGTCATTAACCTGAATTATGCCGACGAGATTGCTTCGGGACTTCGTCCCTCGCAATGACAGGGGGCACTGAAATCTTACCTTATAATTCCTATTTTGCGGGTTGTTGTTGCAATCGTCCCAACCTTTATATGGGCTATATAGCCGCCCTTACTTACGGTATCTCCGATTTCATTCCTGACATCCCAGACCACAACGTTAAC
>JAHJSO010000185.1 GCA_018830385.1 Elusimicrobiota bacterium
TCTGCAAAGGCATCCTACAACAGGCAGATGTCTTTCGGCGACGATGTAATATCAAGAATAATTTACGCGGAACAGAAAGAGGGTCTGAAAAAACTTAACAGGACAATCTGTGAAACGATAAACGATTTAATATCCGCACTTATATCGGAAAACAAACTCACCAGGAATGACATCCTTGCTATCCAGTGTGCGGGGAATACTACAATGATACATCTATTTTTAGGGATATCCCCGGAATTCATAAGAAAAGAGCCGTATATCCCGGCAGTCAATTATCCGCCTCCGATTAAAGCGGCTGAAATCGGGCTCAAAATAAATCCCAAAGGTATTGTGTCATGTGTGCACGGCGTTTCCTCATACATAGGCGGCGACATAACAGCGGGGGTGCTTGCCTGCGGGATGCACAACTTCTCCACCGTCTCACTCCTTATTGACCTCGGCACAAACGGAGAGATTGTACTCGGCAATAAGGACTGGCTTGTGGCGGCTGCATGCTCCGCTGGCCCGGCATTTGAAGGTGTAGGGATAAAATCAGGTATCCGGGCGGTTGAAGGAGCGATACAGGGTATATCCATAATAGACGATAAAACATCCGTAGCCCCACAGGGCGGGCCGGCTGGCGAATCATCCGGCAAATCGGTAAAAATCAAATACACAACCATAGGAGATAAAAAACCAAAAGGAATCTGTGGGTCAGGCCTCATTGATATACCGGGAGAGTTATTAAAAAACGGCATTATAGACCGCTCGGGCAGGTTTGTGCGGACAGAACATGGGGACCCCCAGAAACATGCATCCCCGGGGATTCAACAACTTATAAGAACCAACCTGAGAAAAAACAATGATGATGATTTTGAGTTCGTAATCGTCCCTGCGGACGAAACTTCAAACAAAAAGGATGTAGTCCTCACAGAGTCGGACATTGCAAACATCATCCGTTCAAAAGGGGCGATTTTCCTCGGAATACAGGTCCTGCTTGAAGAAATGGGACTGGGGCTTGAAAACATAAACCATGTTTTCGTTTCAGGCGGGTTCGGGACATATCTGGACGTGGAGAAGTCGGTCCTGATAGGCCTCCTGCCCGACATACCGAGAGAAAAATTCAGTTTTATCGGCAATTCCTCAATCACAGGCGCCAAGATGTGTATTCTTTCAAAAGAGGCGCGCCAGAAAGCGATTGAAATCGCAAACGAAATGACCTACATTGAACTATCCGTGAACACAAAGTTTATGAACGAGTTCACGTCCGCCCTGTTCCTGCCCCATACTGACATCAACCTGTTCCCGACTGTGAAAAAGAGGTTAAAACTATGAAAAGAGATGACGGCAAATGAAAATAGCGGTTGCAGGAAAAGGCGGAACGGGCAAAACGACGTTCTGCGGACTGTTGATAAGAGAACTTGTTGCCTCCGGAAAAACCCCGGTGCTTGCGGTTGACGCAGACCCCAATTCAACATTAGGGGAAACCCTGGGCATAGAATACGCCGCAACCATCTCCGACTGCAGGGAGGAAATCAGGCAGGAGAAATCAATCCCGCCGGGCATGGCGAAGAGCGATTACATTGAAATGCGGCTGAACGAAATCCTCGTTGAGAGCAGAGGGGTTGACCTGCTCGTGATGGGAATGCCCGAGGGGAGACGCTGCTACTGTTATGTGAATGAAATCCTCAGGACGTACCTGTCAAGGATAAGCAAAAGTTATGCCCACGTCATCATGGACAATGAGGCCGGGATGGAACATCTGTCCCGGCGGACAACGGACGACGTTGACGTCCTTTTCATAGTGAGCGAACCGACAGCGGTAAGCATCCGCTCCGCGTCAAGGGTCGTGCAGGCGTCGGTTGGCATCGGGCTGAACATCAAAAAGACGTATCTCGTGCTGAACAAGTCAAGAAAACCCGTGCAGGACAGGGAAAAATTCAGGTTACAGGGTGAAAATATTGAAACAGTCGCCGCCATACCCTATGATGAAATACTCATCAAAAATAGCGAAAACGGAGAAACGATATTTAAAATCCCGCAGGACGCCGCCTGCGTACCTGAAATTAAAAATATCATTGAGAAGTTAAAAATATAAGAGGGACACTGCGTTAAGAATAATGAATTGCCGTGTTGACAAAACCAACAAAAAAATGTTAACATATACTCTGTTGGCACGGAAAAAGTGACAGAATAAAAAAACCCTTAAAAAGGCGAAAGTAAACAACCAACTTGAGTGTTTTATTAAGGTGATGGCTAACTTAAAAAATAAGGTTGTTAAGACATTATTAGGATAACGTACGGAAAGGAGAAAAAACATGGATACCAAAGTAATTCTTTCTGAAAA
>JAHJSO010000186.1 GCA_018830385.1 Elusimicrobiota bacterium
TACTACGATTATTACCAGCCGGAGGCATACATCCCCCAGACAGACACCTACATAGAGAAAGACGCCTCAATAAACGAACACATTGATAGATTGCGTCTCAGGGCTACCTCGTCGCTGCTTGAGAGGAAGGACGTAATAGTAATTGCGTCCGTCTCCTGCATTTACAACATCGGGTCGCCGTCGGATTTCAGGGAGATGTGCGTGTTCCTGGAAAAGGGCAGGACAAAATCGCGGCAATTGCTTTTGCAGGAACTTGTTCAGATAAGATACGAGAGGAATGATATAGAATTATCCAGAGGGAAATTCAGGGCAAGGGGCGAGGTCGTTGAAATATGGCCCGCATACCTTGAGACAGTCACAAGGGTGGAGTTCGCCGGCGACGAGATTGAGCGGCTCACGGAGACAAACCCCGTTACGGGCAGGGTTATCACCGGCAAGGACAGGGTGTATATATACCCTGCGAGCCATTTTGTCGTGGCGCGTCCTAAGTTTGAAGAGGCCGTCGTCCTGATAGAGAGCGAACTTGAAGAGAGGGTGAAGTATTTCAGGAAAAAAGGAGCCATTCTTGAGGCGCAGCGTCTGGAGATGAGGACGAGGTATGACATGGAGATGATGAGGGAAACCGGGTTCTGCCACGGCATTGAGAATTATTCAAGGCACCTTGCAGGCAGGCGCGCGGGCGAAAGGCCCGGGTGTCTTATTGATTATTTTCCCGATGATTTTCTGACGGTCATAGATGAGTCGCACGTTACCGTTCCGCAGTTATACGGGATGTATGCAGGCGACCGCTCACGGAAGCAGACGCTCGTTGACTTCGGTTTCCGTCTGCCCAGCGCCATGGACAACAGACCACTGCGGTTTGAAGAATTTGAATCGCTTATGGGTTTAGTCCTGTACGTTTCAGCCACGCCGGGAGAGTACGAGTTGAAAAAGGCGAAGGGCGTTATTGTTGAGCAGATTATAAGGCCGACGGGGCTGGTTGACCCTGCGGTCACCGTCAAGCCCACCGCAGGCCAGATTGACGACCTGGTGGATGAGATAGAAAAGTGCGTCGGCAGGAAGCAGAGAGTCCTTGTGACCACGCTCACGAAGCGTATGGCGGAGGACCTTAGCGAGTACCTCAGTCAGAAGGGGCTAAGGGTCAGGTACATCCATTCGGAGATAGATACTCTCACCAGAGTGGAGATATTAAAAGACCTGAGGAAAGGGAATTTTGACTGTCTCGTCGGTATAAATCTCCTCAGGGAAGGGCTTGACATACCCGAGGTGGCGCTTGTGGCAGTGCTGGACGCGGATAAGGAGGGCTTCCTGCGTTCCGAGACGACGCTTGTCCAGATATGCGGCCGCGCGGCAAGGAACATAGACGGCAAGGTTATATTCTACGCCGACAACGTTACCGGTTCAATGAAAAGGGCTCTTTCTGAAATGAACAGAAGAAGAAAAATGCAGTCGGACTATAACAAAAAAAATAAAATAACGCCGCGCTCCATTGTGAAGTCAATCAGGGAATTTGAGGAATTCCAGTATAAAGCGAAAAAAGAATCCCTCTGGCTTATTAAGGACGACGGCGCGGAATATTCGGCCTCGGCTTTGGCGAGGAAAAATCTTCCTGTATTCATAAAAGAGATTGAGAAAAAGATGAAGGAAGCGGCAGACGCCCTGGACTTTGAGGTCGCTGCAATATACAGGGACAAGATATTCGCCCTGAAGGAGATGACCGCACAAAAAAATGAAACCCGACACAAAACAGGTGTTCAATCTGGCAAAGTTGTCTCTAAATGAAGACGTCCCATCGGTTGACCTCACGACTACGAATCTGATTCCGCCGACATGCAGGGTGTCTGCAAGAATCGTAGCAGGGGAGAGGTGCGTTGTTGCGGGGCTGGGACTTGCAAGGTACGTTTTCAAATACCTTGACAGGAACTGCGTCTGGAGGGCGAAATACAGCGACGGGGACATTGTCAGGAACGGCAGGACGGTGGCGACCATAACTGGCCTTGCGAGGGCAATCCTTACGGCGGAAAGGACCGCCCTGAATTTTCTCGGTCATTTAAGCGGCATAGCGACCTTAACAAGAAGGTTTGTTGAAAGGGTGAAGGGGTCGGGCGTGGATATTTATGATACGAGGAAGACCGCCCCCGGATTGAGGGTGATTGAAAAATATGCCGTCCGGTGCGGCAGAGGCCACAACCACAGGATGAACCTGTCCGAGATGGTGCTGATCAAAGACAACCACATAAAGATATGCCGTAACGAGAAACTTCCCCTGGGGCAATTAATTTCCTTTATGAGAGGGAAAATACCGCGAGGGACAAGGATTGAAATAGAAGTGCAGAATTTAAGGCAACTGGACTTCGCCCTGAAGAACCCTCCCGACATTATAATGCTGGACAACATGGATTTTAAGACATTGCAAAAAGCGGTTGGGGTAATAAGGAAATCCGGGCATGACATTGAAATAGAGGTCTCGGGCAGGGTGAACCTGAAGAACATTGAGAGGATAGCCAGGTTGAAGGTTGACAGGATTTCAACCGGCGAGATTACGCATTCGGCTCCGGCGATGGATTTTTCACTGGAGATTATTTAAACGGCAGCAGACGAAGAAATGCATGTTTGCCGTTTACCCCTGCGTATAGTTTTCAAACTTGTTTTGTTTGAAAACTGCATGGGGTAATTCTTTATGGTTATGGAAACCAAATGTTATCTTTGTGGCGGCAGGACGGAAA
>JAHJSO010000187.1 GCA_018830385.1 Elusimicrobiota bacterium
AGGTTCTTTAAGCAGGGCGGAAAGATATGGATACGAACGTTCCCGGATAAGTCGGTAACCAAGAAGCCCGCGGAAACCCGTATGGGTAAAGGTAAAGGCGACCCCGACCACTGGGTTGCAGTGGTGAGAAAAGGCAGAATAATACTGGAGATTGAAGGACTTTCTTTGGAAGATGCAAAGGAAGCCCTGCGGCTGGCATCACACAAGTTCCCTGTCAGGACAAGGTTTGTGTCAAGGGGAGCGTAATTGCATATGAAAAAACAGGAATTAAAAAATATGACGGAACAGGAGCTGTCCCTTAATCTGGAGGAGAGCCAGAAGACCCTGTTCGGTTATGAAATAAGACACAGGACGTCTCCGCTTAAAAACCCCATGGAAATAAGAACTTTAAGGAGGCATATAGCGAGGATAAAGACGATTTTCAAAGAGAGATTTAATAGAAAGGACCAGCATGGAAAAATATAAAAGAAAAACAAAAACAGGCAAGGTTATTTCCGACAGGATGGATAAAACCAGGGTGGTTGTGGTGGAGAGGTCGGTCAGGCACCCGCTCTATGAGAAGGTTTTAAGGAAAAGGAAGAAGTATTATGCGCACGACGAAAATAATGCATCTCATACCGGGGATTTCGTCATGCTTGAAGAAACGAGGCCTCTTTCCAAACTTAAAAGGTGGCGTGTTGTGAAGATAATAAGGAAGGGAAGGGTAGGTGGGGACTCCGTCCAGGTGAAAAGATACGGGGAGGCGGATAAGACAGCGGAGGCTCTATGATACAGGAAAGGACCATGTTGACCGTCAGTGATAATACAGGCGCCCGGAAGTTAATGTGCATAAGGGTACTGGGAGGTACGGGCAGGCGGTATGCATTCCTCGGAGATGTGATCGTCGGGACGGTAAAATATTCAATGCCTACTGCAACCGTCAAGAAGGGGAGCGTTGTACGGGCGGTAATAATAAGGACTGCAAAGGAGTGCAGGCGGGCTGACGGGTCGTATGTGAGATTTGATGACAATGCGTGCGTTGTAGTTGACCTGAACGGGGACCCTCAGGGCACAAGAATTTTCGGCCCGGTGGCGAGGGAACTAAGAGAAAAAAACTTTCTCAAGATTATATCGCTTGCGCCAGAGGTCATTTAATAATGCTTAATATAAGAAAAAAAGACAAGGTCTTGGTATTATGCGGCAAGGACAGGGGTAAACGGGGCGAGGTCGTCCGTGTTTACCCGGGGGATAATAGCGTGGTCGTGTCAAAAGTGAACATCATAAAAAAACATTCCAAACCCACGCAGACGGATCCAGGCGGGGTTAAGGAAATAGAGACGCCTGTAAATATATCCAACGTTATGCTTGTATGCCCCAAGTGCGACCAGCCGACTCGTCCTAAGTTTGACTTTCTTTCAGACGGTAAAAAGGTCAGGGTGTGCAGGAAATGCGGGGAGATGATAGTATAATATGACTGCCAGTTATATTCCGAGGCTTAAGGAACTTTACAGAAAAAAGGTTATACCGGAAACGATGGAAATATTCGGGTACAAAAACCCTTTTGAGTCCCCGCGCCTTGAGAAAATAGTCATAAACACGGGGCTTACGGAGGCCAAGGAAAACATCAAGGTCGTGGATTTGGCTTCAGCCGAAATCGCCGCAATCACGGGCCAGAAGCCGTTGGTAACGCGTGCGAAAAAGGCAATCTCAAACTTTAAACTCAGAAAGGGTGTCCCGATAGGCCTTAAGGTCACGCTCAGGGGCGACAGGATGTATGAATTTTTGGACAGGTTTATTTCAGCCGCCATACCGAGAATAAGGGATTTCCGCGGACTTACCGCTAAGGGTTTTGATAATAAAGGGAACTATAACTTAGGGCTTACTGAACAATATATATTTTCCGAAATAGACATTGACAAGTCGGAAAAAGCCCGGGGGATGAACATAACCTTCGTAGTGAAAGCTGATGGCGTTAAGGAATCAAAAACGCTGTTAACTCTTCTGGGCATGCCGTTTGCCAAATAGCAGGCCAAAAATAGGCACATGGAAAGTGGTTTGGATAGTGTCGGCAAAAGAATACAACCAACATGGGTGTTTCATTATATATTTTGGCTGACTTAAAAAAGGGTGCGAAGGCACTAATAGGTTAACACACGCTGCGGAGGTAAATAAGTGGCAACCATATCTTCAATCGTCAAGATGCAAAAGACGCAAAAGTATCAGATAAGACATAGGAATATATGCCGTCTCTGCGGCAGGCCCAGGGGTTTTATCAGGGATTTCGGCCTGTGTAGAATATGTTTTAGAAAACTCGCCCACAAGGGAGAAATACCGGGCGTGGTTAAGTCCAGTTGGTGACAAAAGAATGAACAACCAAATGAGTATTTTATTAATTGTTTTGATCAACTTAAAAAGCGTTGCGAAGGCACTAACAGGTTAACGCACGCTTGCGAAAGAGTTCAGGTAAACAAAAATGTCAAACTTTCCTATTGCAGACATGTTGGCGATGTTGCGTAATGCAAACAGCAAATATCTTGAAAAGATAGATATGCCCTGCTCAAAATTGCTTGAGGAGATAGTAAAAGTTTTAAAGGAAGAAGGGTATATCGCTTCCTACAAGAGGATTGACGACTACAAGCAGGGCATATTAAGGGTATATCTCAAGTACGGCCAGAACAAGGAAAGGGTCATTACTGAAATCAAATGTATTTCAAAGCCGGGTCTCAGGATATACCGCGGTTACAGTAAGATACCCAGGGTTTACGGCGGGCTCGGGGTTGCAATTGTTTCAACACCGAAAGGCATAATGACGGACATGGAGGCAAGGAAACAGAAATTGGGCGGTGAGGTCATATGTACCGTCTGGTAAGGATAAGGGGAATCCGTTAATCCAATGAGCAGATTGGCGAAGAAGTCAATATTGATACCTGAAAAGGTAAAGGTTGTTCAGGAGGATAACGTCCTCAGGGTTGAAGGCCCCCTGGGAAAACTTTCACAGCCCATGCTGAGGACTATCCGGGTTAAGATTGAAGGGAACAATATAAATGTTCTCCGTTCAGGTGACGCCAGGAATGACCGCATGATGCAGGGCCTTGTCTGGGCGCTTACAAAGAATATGATTAACGGCGTTACCTCGGGTTTTAAAAAAGACATGGAAATAAGGGGTGTAGGTTTTAATGCCCAGGTAGTAGGAAATGAAATTGTTTTAAGGTTGGGTTTCAGCCACCCCGTGAAATATAAGATACCCGAAGGGATAAAGATTACCACGGACCAGAAGGGTGTTTTTTTTACGGTGTCCGGGTTTGATAAACAACTTGTAGGGGAGACCGCAGCTCAGATACGCAGGAGTAAACCCCCCGAGCACTATAAGGGCACGGGGATAAGATATGTCGGAGAATATGTCATAAAGAAAGCGGGCAAGGCAGCTGTTGGCGTGGGTGGGACAGGCGGTGCGGCGGGCGGCGCAAAGAAATGAAAAGGAAAATAATCAAGAGAATTTACGGGGATTCGGTACGCCACAGGTTAAGCGTTTTCAGAAGTTTGAAACACATCTATGCCCAGATAGTTGACGACTCCACCGGCAGGACGCTTGTAAGCGTTTCCACCCTTTCAAAAGAATTGATGGATAAAAGCAGGAAGATCTCAAAGACCGAACAGGCGAAAAAGGTGGGGGAGGCGGTCGCACGGAATGCAATTGAAAAGAACATAAAAAGCGTCGTTTTTGACAGGGGCGAGAGGAAGTATCACGGCAGGTTAAAGTCACTCGCTGAAGCGGCACGGCAGGGAGGATTAAAGTTTTAATGAAAGATAATATTTTCGGTTCTGGTTCTCCGGAATACAAGGAAACGGTAATCAGAATTAATAGGGTCACAAAGGTGGTTAAGGGTGGCAAGCGGATTTCTTTTAATGCCGTGGTCGTCGTCGGTAACCAGGCGGGCTCGGTGGGTGTTGCAATGGGTAAAGCCAAAGAAGTCCAGATGGCCATTAAAAAGGCGGTTTACAGGGCTAAAAAGATTATGGCTAAGGTTGCAATGCTTAACAACTCTATCCCTCACAGAATATACGGCAGGTGCGGCGCAGCGAGAGTTCTGCTTATACCGGCTGCAACGGGTACGGGCGTTATTGCAGGCGGCAGTGTCCGCGCTGTCCTGGAGGCAACGGGGATTAAGAACATACTGAGCAAATCACTGGGGTCGCGTAACCCTATAAACGTTGCATACGCGACGATGGATGGGTTAAAGAACCTGCGGACAAAAGAGCAGATTGATTTGTTAAGGGGCATGAAAGGCAGGGAATGATGAACCTTACGGACTTAAAACCCGCTGCAGGGTCCACACACAAGAAAAAGATTCTAGGGCATGGCCGCGGCAGCGGTCACGGCGGTTCGTCCACCCGCGGAACAAAGGGGCAGAAATCAACCTCGGGAGGCGCCAGGGCGTCGTGGTTTGAAGGCGGACAGATGCCGCTTCTCCGTCGTATACCGAAGCGGGGTTTTACGAACAAGCCATTCAGAAAGGATTACGCCTGCGTTAACGTAGGCGTACTTGAAATAAAATTTTCCGGCGATACCACTGTTACGCCGGAGTCGCTTTTTGAAAACGGGCTTATTACAAGAAAAACAGTGCTGGTTAAAATACTCGGGAACGGGGATATCAGGAAGCCCTTAAAAATCAGGGCTCACAAGTTTTCAAAACAGGCCCTTGAAAAGATAAATGCCTGCGGCGGAACCGCTGAAACAATAAAATGTTAAGGTCATTCCTGGACATATTCAAAATACCGGAACTTAAAAGAAAGGTCTTATATACGTTAGGGATATTGGCTGCTTACAGGGTCGGGGCAGCAGTGCCGATACCGGGGGTTAACCCTGCGGCGCTCAAGTCGCTCTTTGAAGCCCACAGTAATTCATTGTTAGGTTTTCTGGATATGTTTTCAGGTGGCGCGATGAGCCAGTTGTCAATATTCTCCCTGGGGATTATGCCTTACATAAACGCATCAATTATAATATCCCTGCTGCAGGGGGCGCACGTCGTTCCTTACCTTGATTATCTTGCGAAGGAAGGTGAGTCGGGCAGGAAGAAAATATCCCAGCTCACAAGGTATGCCACCGTCCTGTTGGGTACGGTCCAGTCGTTCGGGCTTACCGTGATGATATCAAAGATGCCTACGCCCGGCGGCATGCAGGTGGTTAATGACCCGTCGGCATATTTTACGTTTATGACGGTAATTACCCTTATAACCGGGACAGTGCTCGTTATGTGGCTGGGTGAACAGATAACCGAATTCGGCATCGGCAACGGCATCTCGTTAATAATATTTGCAGGGATTGTTGACCGTCTCCCCGGGGCGATAAAAGATTTCTTCAGGTTGGTCCGCCTTGAAGAAATATCACTGCTCACCAGTTTGTTTTTGATAGTCCTTGTGCTTGCCGTAATCGGTTTCGTGGTATGGGTTGAAACCGCGCAGAGGAAGATCCCCGTGCAGTACGCAAAGAGGATAGTAGGCAGAAAGATGTACGGCGGCTCAAGCACTTTCCTGCCGTTGAAGGTTGACCAGGCGGGTGTTATAGCGGTTATTTTCGCTGTCTCGGTGCTGTCGGCGCCGCTTACAGCCCTGCAGTTTTTCCCGGATAATAAACTGGCGCAGATGCTTATGCAGTTCTGGCGCAGGGGTTCGTTGTTGTACGAAGTAGTGTACGCTCTTCTTATTGTATTTTTTTGTTATTTCTATAATTCAATTATTATAAACCCGCAGGAACTTGCCGAGAATATGAAAAAGTGGGGTGGTTTCATCCCGGGCATAAGGCCCGGCGATACGACCGCTAAATACATACAGCGCATAATTGAAAGGATAACGCTCGGCGGGGCGATTTTCATCGTTGCGGTGGCTGTGCTCCCGGACTTTTTACAGGCGTGGTTCAACGTGCCGTTTTTCTTCGGTGGGACCGCTTTGCTCATTGTGGTAGGCGTTTCACTTGACACGATCGGGCAGTTGGAATCGCAGATGATAATG